>JANMWQ010000021.1:0-4658 GCA_031394085.1 Rhizobacter sp.
TGCACCTCGAAGCCGCGGTAGCCGGCAGCCGTCTTGCGCTCGGTGCGCGCGAGCGCATGTTCTTCCTTCGTCTGCGGATGCAAGAAGACGGGAAAGTCACGGCCGACCTGCAGGTAGCCGGCCTCGATCATCTCGTCGACACGTGCTCCGACCACGACCCAATCGCGATCCTTGATCGGCAGGTGCAGCAATCCGTCCCGAACCGACCCGCCCACCAGATAACGCTTCATCACCGAAGTGTAGAACCCGCACCACAGACCCCCTGAACACGGGGGAGAAAACACGCGGACAAGGGGTGTGAGACCGGTCGACTGGCCACTACATTCGCGTCTCAGAGATGCCGGACTTCCGCTGCCGGCGCCCTCAACCCGAATGAAAGAACCCATGAAACTCAATACCCTCGCCACCCTCATCGGCCTCAGCCTCAGCGCCACGGCTTTCGCCGCACCGCTGACCCCCAACTCGTCGGCGCCTTCGGTGATCAACGCCGCACCCGGCGGCGAGAACTCGCTGCAGCAAATCGCTGACAGCCTGTTCGGTGCCGGCGACGTCAACGTCGCGACCGACCAGTCGTCGGCCGGTATGTTCAGCTCGACCACGCCCGGGTTCGCTTCGACGATCCCGACGCTCGTTGCCGAGTTCACCGCGAACTCCGGCACGCAGTCGTTCGGCATCTGGTTCGGCACCAACACCACCAACATCGTCGGCTACGACCTGCTGCTCGGTGGCGCCGGCGTGAGCACGGCCGTCGGGCTGTCGATCGGCAACGGCACGCTCGACGTGTTCGGCCTCGGCTGCGGCACCAAGGTCGCCTGCGGTTCGTTCAGCAACGCGCTGATCAACCCGAGCTCGTTCGGCTTCTACTTCAAGCCATCGGCCAGCGGCCCGACCTACTACTCGCTCGACGCGCTCAACGTCGGCGCCCGCAAGGACCGCGTCGTCGGCTACCAAGACGGCGCCACCACGAACTGGCTCTTCGCCTACGAAGACGGTACCGATTTCGACTACAACGACATGGCCGTCAAAGTCGAGTCGATCACGGCAGTGCCGGAACCAGAAACGTACGCGCTGATGCTGGCAGGCCTCGGCGTCCTCGGCTTCGTCGCCCGCCGCCGCCGCGCCGCGCGCTGATCGTTCAGGGAGCGGGCGCAGCTCGCGCTCGCTCCGACAACAAAAAAGGCGAACCTCGGGTTCGCCTTTTTTCTTCTCTGTTCATGATCGAGTTCGAGCCCCGGTTCGATAAGCCTCCTCGAACGGCAAAAAATCGTGCTCGGCCAGCGCGTCGGCGATCCAGGCCGCCACACTCGGCAGCGCGACGACACGCGTCATGTAGGCCGCGATGGGCGCCGGCACCGGCACGCCATAGGTGCGCAGCCGCATAACGACCGGCGCGAAGAACGCGTCGGCGATGCTGAAGTGGCCGAACAGCATCGGGCCGCCATGCTCGTCGAGCAGCTCGTGCCACATCGCAACGGTGCGGGCGACGTCGTCGCGCACCGCGGGCTGCTCGGCCAGCACACGCGTGCCGACCTCGGGCAACGCGGCCTCGATGTTCATGCCGAAGGCGCTGCGCAGCGCACCGAAGCCCGCGTGCATCTCGGCGCAGACGCTGCGGGCACGGGCTCGCGCACGCGCATCGGCGGGCCACAGGTGTTTGGCGGGAAAGCGCTCGGCAAGGTATTCGGCGATCGCCAGGCTGTCCCAGACCGCGAGGCCATCGTCGACCAGCACCGGCACACGGCCGGCCGGGTTCAGGCGCGCAACTGATGTCTTGAACGTCGAGCCGGGCGAGAACGCGTCGAATCGGACCATGACCTCCTCGAACGCGATGCCGGCCTGCGTCATCAGCACCCAAGGGCGCATCGACCAGGAGGAGTAGTTCTTGTTGCCGATGTAGAGCTGCATGCACACCTCGGTTCGTGATCAGCCGATCAGGGCAGGTCTTTGTCGAGCGCGCTCGCTTGCGCAGCCGGCCCGATCGGGCGGCCCAGCCGCGTCTTCAGCGACGGCGCCTGCACGCCGAGCTGCGCGGCGTAGTAAGTGGCGTTGCTGAGCACTTTCTTGACGTAGTCGCGCGTCTCGGCAAATGGCACGTTTTCGGCCCAGATCGCCGGCTCGACCACGGGGCCGTCGCGCCACTTGCGTGGCCGGCCCGGACCGGCGTTGTAAGCGGCGGCGGCCAGCGCCTGCGAGCCGTTGAAGTCGTCGAGCACGAGCTTGAGGTACGTGGTGCCGAGCTTCAAGTTGGTGTCGCGGTCGGCGATCAGGTCGTGGCTGTAGTTCAGGCCGATCTTCTTGGCCGTCCAGCGCGCGGTGGCGGGCATCAGCTGCATCAGGCCGGAGGCGCCAACGGTCGAACGGGCGTCCATGATGAAGCGGGATTCCTGCCGGATCAGGCCGTAGACATACGCCGGGTCGAGGCCGATCTCGCTTGCCTTGGCAACCACGTCTTTGCGGAACGGCATCGGGAAGCGCTGCGCCATGTCGATCTCGGTCTTGGTGCGGTCGCTGGTGTTGATGCAGCGGTCCCAGATCTCGCGGTCGCAGGCGAGTTGCGCGGCGGCTAGCAGTTCGCGGTCGGTCAAGCCGCGGATCGAGAAGTTCCACTCGCGCACGCCTTCGCCGCGCAGGCCGATCGCGATCAGTTGCAATGCACGCGCGAACCCGGGGTTGCTGTCGACCGCGGCGCGCTCGGCGGGTGTCGGGGGCAACGGGCGCGGCGGCAGGTACACCGGCTGGCCGAGGTTTTCGGCCGCCAGCGCTGCGTAGAAATTGACCTGGCCCGCGATGCTGCCCATTTGCTCACGCGCGAGGCCGCGCATCGACTCGCCGTCTTGTGAATCGGCGGCCACCGCCGTGAGCGCGCGCGCCTTCCAGTAGACCCACGCCGGATCGCGTTGCTCGGCCGGACTCATCGCGTTGATCGCCTGCGCGACCTGCTGCCAGCGTGCCTTGCCGTTGTCGGCGCGCAGCGCGGCGCGCACCTTCCAGGCCAGCGTGTCGTCGGGCCAGTCGATGTTGCGGCCGGCCTGGGTCGAGCGCTGCGCGGCGCGCTGGTAGTAATCGGCCGCTTCGGGCTGCAACTTCATCGCGGCTTGCTTGCCCGCAGCGGCCCAGGCCCACGCGGCGAGGTCGGGCGGCAGCGCGCGATCCCAGCGGTCGTTCAGCAACCCGACAGCCGAATCGGCCTCGTTCGAGGCCATGCGCATCAGCGCCAGCGTGGTCAGCTCGGCGGCCGTGCGGCTCGCAGCCGAGCCGCTTTTCGCGAGGTAGCGTGCCGGGCTCTCGGCCAGCTCGCCGACCGCGTTGCCAGCGGCCAGGCTGACCAGCGTGGCGGCTTGCCGCGCGGCGCGTGGGCGGCCCGCGTCGACCGCGAACCGAGCCTTGCGCCAGGCATCGGCGGCGGTGAACTGCCTCGCGTCGGTGAGCGTGGCGGCGAGCAGCGCGCAAGCGTCGTCGGCATCGCGTTGCGCGAACCAGGCGGTGAGGGCGGGCTCGCGCACCTCTTTACCGGCCTGCGCGTCGACGAGCAGCGCGTAGCAAGTGACCGAGGCATCGTCGTTCATGCGAAAGCGCGGAAACTCAGCGGCGAAATTGACCCAGTCGCGGCGCTTGCCCAGCTCGAGCAGCCAGTCGTTGCGGAAGCGGTCTTCGACATACGTGCCCGGCCAGCGCGCGGCGAACTCATTGACCTCGGCCTGCTGGACTTCGCCGATCCGGTTCGTCAGCTCCCAGTAGTCGGGCCACATCGCCAGCGGCAGCTTGGCGGCCACCGCAGCACTGCGCAGCGCGGTCAGGCGCGCGCGGTCTTTCTTGCGGAAGGCTTCGCGGGCGTCGACGACGGTTGCATCGCCCGCCTGCGCGTGGGCCGCAGGCGCTGCTGCGACCAGCCCCGCGCAGAGCACGAGCGTGCCGAGCAAAAGGCGCCCATATACAGAAATGCGGCAAGATTTCGGGTTCGGAGTCATCACGGGATCATCTTGAATTCAGCATCACACGGCGCGCCCTCGGGGCCGCGGCAGGCACTGCGCAAAACCTTGCTGGCGCAGCGCGAAAAGTTTGTTGCGGGCACCGGCTTCGAAGCGGCCGGTGGGGCGCTTGCGCGCCACCTGACCCACCTGTTATCGGAGCTGGAGCCGCAATCTTTGGGCCTCTACTGGCCGCATCGGAGCGAATTTAACGCAGTGGGCGCCGTCGTTGCCGACTCCAGGTTCGCAAAGTTGCTGATCGCCCTGCCATTCGCGCAGCGCAAGCCGGTACAGATGCACTACCGCGCGTGGGATCGCACACCGCCCACGGCGGTCGACGAATGCGGCTTCGCGACCAGCCAGGGTGCGCTCGCCGCGCCCGATGTGGTGCTCGCACCGTGCGTCGGGTTCACCGCGTCGGGCTACCGGCTTGGCTACGGCGGCGGGTACTTCGACCGCTGGCTGGCCGAGCACCCGCACGTCACGGCGATCGGCGTCGCGTGGGCCATTGCCGAGATCGACGCGGCCGCGTTCACCCCCGAGCCGCACGACCAGCCGCTGACGCTGATCGTCACCGAGCGCGGCGTCGTCTAAGCGCCCGGCTCGCCGACCGCGGTGCGCGTGTCGGCCGCCTGCGCCAGCACCCAATCGCAGAACTGCACCACCTCGGGCCGCGCGCGGCTCCCGGGC
>JANMWQ010000028.1:0-1503 GCA_031394085.1 Rhizobacter sp.
GCAGCTCCTCGCTTCGCGATGGTGGCGGGTGAAGCCTCGGGCGACCTGCTCGGTGGCCTGTTGCTGGGTGGCTTGAAGAAGCGCTGGCCGCACCTGCAAGCGGGCGGCATCGGCGGCCCGAAGATGGTCGCGCAGGGCTTCGATGCCTGGTGGCCGCACGACAAGCTCTCGGTCAGCGGCTACGTCGAGGTGCTGAGCCACTACCGCGAGATCTCCGGCATCCGCCACCATCTGACCGAGCGTTTGCTCAAGGCTGGTCCGGCCGACCGCGCGGATGTGTTCGTCGGCATCGACGCGCCCGATTTCAACCTCGACCTCGAAGCCCGGCTCAAGACCAGCGGCATGAAGGCGATCCACTTCGTCAGCCCGTCGATTTGGGCCTGGCGCGGCAAGCGCATCGAGAAGATCCGCAAGGCGACCGACCTGGTGCTGTGTTTGTTCCCGTTCGAGCCTGCGATCTACGCGAAGCAGGGCGTGCCGGCGGCTTACGTCGGCCACCCGCTGGCCGACGTGATCCCGCTCGAGGTGCCGCGTGCGCAGGCGCGTGCGGCGCTCGGCATCGACGCCGATGAAGTCGTCGTCGCGCTGCTGCCCGGCAGCCGCCGCGCCGAGGTGCAGTACATCGCGCCGCGCCTGCTGCAGGCGGCCGCCGAGATGCATCGCCAGCGGCCCGGTCTGCGTTTCGTGCTGCCGGTGGTGCCGGGCTTGCGTCACGTCGTCGAGCCACTGCGCAAACAATACGCGGCCGACGTGTCGATCGACCTGCTCGACGGCTGCTCGCACGAGGCGCTCGCCGCCTGCGACGTGACGCTGATCGCCAGCGGCACCGCGACGCTCGAGGCTGCGCTGTTCAAGCGCCCGATGGTCATCGCCTATGTCATGCACGCGCTCAATTGGCAGATGATGAAGCGCATGAACTACCAGCCTTGGGTCGGCCTGCCCAACATCCTTTTGCGCGACTTCGCTGTGCCTGAGTTCCTGCAAGGCGCAGCCACGCCGGCAAAGCTCGCCGAGGCCACGTTCGCCTGGCTCGACGACCCGGCGCGTTGCGAGGCGCTGCAACGGCGCTTCGAGGCGCTGCACCGTGAGCTCCGTTGCAACACCGGCCAACGGGCCACCGATGCGATCGAAGCGGTTCTTGCGGGCTGAACAGCTTGGCCTCGTCTTCGACCTGCCGGGGTTGATCGCGGGCGTCGACGAAGCCGGGCGCGGGCCGCTGGCCGGGCCAGTGGTCGCGGCCGCGGTGATCCTCGACGACCTGAAGCCGATCAAGGGACTGAACGACTCGAAGGTGCTGACGGCGCTGGCCCGCGAGCGCCTCTCCATCGAGATCCACGACAAGGCGCTGTGCTTTTGCATCGCACAGGCCAGCGTCGAAGAGATCGACGAACTCAACATCCTGCAGGCGACGCTGCTGGCCATGCGCCGCGCGGTCGAAGGGTTGAGGTTGCGGCCGAACAAGGTGCTGGTCGACGGCAACCGGCTGCCCACGCTGAAGATCGC
>JANMWQ010000066.1:0-2708 GCA_031394085.1 Rhizobacter sp.
CTTCGGCGCCGATCACCAGCGCCTTGCTCGCCGCGCCGGTGCGGATCATCGAATCGGCGATCGTCAACGCGTAGACGAAGCCCGAGCACACCGCCTGCACGTCGAACGCGGCAGCACCGGCGACGCCGAGCTTTTGCTGCACCAGGCACGCGGTCGACGGGAACACCATGTCGGGCGTGCTGGTCGCGACGATGATGAGATCGATGCTGGCGGCGTCGACATCGGCCGCTTCGAGCGCACGCCGCGCGGCGGCCACGGCCAGGTCGCTGCTGCCCACATCGGGCTCGGCGAAATGCCGCGCGCGGATGCCGGTGCGTTCGACGATCCATTGGTCGGAGGTCTCGATGCCGTCGACCGCGAGCTGCGCCGCCAGCATGTCGTTGGTCAGGCGCTTGGGCGGCAGGTAGCTGCCGGTGCCGGTGATGCGGGTGTAGAGGTTCGAGAGGGATGTCATGCGGAGCGTGCGATGTCTGGCGCCGTCTGGTTGCCGGCGATACCTTGGCCCAGAGCAGCAGGCGCGGGCATCGCGGCGAGCGATTCGAGGATCCGGTCATGAACCCGATCCAGCAGGCCGTTTCGAGCCGCATCATATGCCCGGTTCAGCGCCTGCTCGAACGCGAACGCATCGGCCGAGCCATGGCTCTTGAACACCAGCCCGCGCAGGCCCAGCAGCGCCGCGCCGTTGTAGCGCCGGTGGTCCACGCGCTTCTGCAGGCGCCGCAAGACCGGCAGCGCGACCAGCGCCGCGAGTTGGGTCAGCGGGCTGCGCGTGAACTCCTGCTTGACGAACTTCGACAGCATCGAGGCAAGGCCTTCTGAGGTCTTGAGCGCCACGTTGCCGACGAAGCCGTCGCAGACGACGATGTCGGTCGTGCCCTTGAAAATGTCGTTGCCCTCGACATTGCCGTAGAAGTTGAGCATGCCGCTCGCCGCGGCCTTGCGCAGCAGCTCGCCGGCCCGCTTGATGGTCTCGCTGCCCTTGATCGCTTCTTCGCCGATGTTGAGCAGGCCGACGCTCGGGTTCGCTTTGCCTTCGACGGCCGCGACCAGCGCGCTGCCCATCACCGCGAACTGCAGCAGGTGCTCGGCCGTGCAATCGACGTTCGCGCCGAGGTCGAGCACGGTCGTGCCGCCATCGTGCTCGTTCGGCAACACGGTGGCGATCGCGGGGCGGTCGATGCCTTCGAGGGTTTTCAACACATAGCGCGAGACGGCCATCAGCGCGCCGGTGTTGCCGGCCGACACGCAGGCGTGCGCTGCGGCGACGCCGCTCACATCGGGCTTGACCTGGCTCACGGCGACGCGCAGCGACGAATCTTTCTTGCGGCGCAGCGCGATCTCGATCGGATCGTCCATCTCGACCACCTCGGTCGCGGCGACGATGCGGCAGCGCGCCCAGCCAGCAGCTTCGGTGAGTACCTCGGCGCGGCCGACGAGGATCAACTCGGCGTTCGGGTGCGCCGCGAGGAACGCGCGGCAGGCCGGCAGCGTGGCCGAGGGGCCGTGATCGCCGCCCATGCAGTCGACCGAGAGGCGAACGATGCCGGCGATCGGCACCGGAATTGGCGCGAGCAGCGGCGCGAGCAGCGGTGTCACGCTCATGTCAGCACGCCGGGTGGCGACATGGAAATGCAGACACCCGGCGCTGCGCAGATGCGCGGGCCGGGCGATAGAGCGGGATCAAAATCGACTCGAAGCACGGACCGTGTACGCGGCATTCGCGACCGGCTCGATGCGCGCAGGCGGTGTGGCCTTACGCGTCCGCCTTGGTCTTGAGCACCTTGCGGCCGCGGTAGAAACCGTTCGGGCTGATGTGGTGACGCAGATGCTGCTCGCCGGTGGTCGGTTCGATCGCAGTGCCCGGCGTGTCGAGGGCGTAGTGCGCGCGGTGCATGCCGCGCTTCGACGGGGACTTCTTGTTCTGTTGGACGGCCATGAAAATCTCCTGGGCCCGATCGGGCTGGCGCTGAAAAGAGGACTCGGCGCGCGGGGTATCGCTCGGGATGGGTCACTCGGGAATTGCAAGGGCGCTGCGCCGCTCGAAAGAATCGAACGAATGCGCACGCGGAAAAGCCCGAGAGTCTAGCACGGGGTCAACGCCCGACATTGGCTCCCTCTCCCTCTGGGAGAGGGTTGGGGTGAGGGCGGCGAAGCCGCTTCTGCGCGCATCAGCCCCTCACCCCCGCCCTTCCCAAAGGGGCGAGGGAGCAATTTCTCTCAGCTCGCCGGCCCGGAGCGCTTGAGCGCCGCCAAAGCCGCGAACGGATTCGGCTTTTCTTCGACCACTTCGGCTTCGCCGGCCGGCGCCACCAGCGGCACCGGGCAAGCCTCGTGGCGCGGCACGATCGGCAGTGCGAGCAGCAACTCGTCTTCGATCAACTCGCGCAGATCGAGCGCGCGGGTCAGCGCGAGCACGTCGTCTTCGCTGTCGGTGTCGAGCTGCGCGGCGGCGTCTTCACCGTGCACGAACAGAAAGCTGCGCTCGATCGCGAGCGGTACCTCGACCGGCTTCAGGCAGCGCTGGCATTCAAGTGGCAGATCGGTCGCAGCGCCGATGTGCAGCCAGACCTGCGCCGCGCCGCCACGCATCGCACGTGCCTCACCGCGCGCGCGCCAACTCACGAAGCCGCCCGCAGCGGGCAGCGCATCGGCCACCGCCGATTCGGTCAGGCGGTCGAATTGCAGCAGCGGCCAACGGCCTTCGAGTT
>JANMWQ010000517.1:0-6488 GCA_031394085.1 Rhizobacter sp.
CGGTTCAGCGCCTTCGCGTCTTCGGCCAGCAGCACCTCGAAGCCTTCTTGCGTCAGGTAGCGGCGCAGCAGGTCGCGGATGCGGGCGTCGTCGTCGACAACGACGATTCGATCAGGGCGCGGGTTGGCGGAAGCGGTCATGCTGTGGACTCCAAATTTGTAACAACGCCGATTCTGAACACGAAAAGGACCTGTTTCCGGCAGCTCTGACCAGCTGTTACAACTGCGTGCCGGGCGGGTTTCAGCCCTTCTCGGTGGCTCGAACGTATAAGCCAGCATCGGTCGCACGCCGGGCAATTCGGCCCGTCGCGCCACCCGAACTCACCGAACCCGCACGAAGGAAATCGAACATGTCGTCCCGCATCAATCGCCACGCCCTTGCAATGAGCCTCGCCCTGGCGACCCCGCTCGCCTGGTCGGCCGAAACCCCGCCGCCCCAGGGCGTGGTCAGCCTGTCGAGCAGTGCCACGCTCGAAGTCACCCGCGATTTGCTCAGCGTGAGCTTCAACACCACGCGCGAAGGTGCAGATGCCGGTGCCGTGCAGTCGCAGTTGAAGCAGGCGCTCGACGCCGCGCTGGCCGAGGCGAAGAAAGCCGCCAAGCCGGGCCAGGTCGACGTGCAGACCGGCAGCTTCACGATCTCGCCGCGCTACACCAACAAGGGCGTGAGCAACGGCTGGCAAGGCAGCGCCGAGCTCATCGTGGAGGGGCGCGACATGCAGGCGATCGGCCAGCTCGCGGGCCGCATCACGACGCTCACGATCAACCGGGTCGGCTACGCGATCTCGCGCGATCTTCGTGAAAAGTCGGAGGGCGACGTCTCGGCCCAGGCGATCGCGCGCTACCGCGCCAAGGCGGCCGACTACGCCAAGCAGTTCGGCTACACGGGCTATGCCGTCCGCGAGATCAATGTGTCGAGCAACGAGCAGCAGCCGATCCCGCGGCAGATGCTGATGCAGGCGAAATCGGTGTCGGCCGCGTCGGAAGACGCCCTGCCGGTCGAGCCGGGCAAGGGCACGGTGACGGTCAACGTCAACGGCACGGTGCAGATGACGAAATAAGGGCGGGCGGTCTGGCGGCTCGTCGGGTGTCGGCCTTGGCTTACGATCGCCCGCTCATGAAATGCACGAGCCGACCATGACCTCCTCACCCCGCCTGAACCACGTTCAATGCCTCGGCGCCCGCGGCCTGCGCCGCATGGCGTACTGGGAGTGGGGCGACGCCGCCAACCCGCGGGTGCTGGTTTGCGTGCACGGTCTGGCGCGCCAGGCACGCGACTTCGACACGCTGGCGCAGGCGATGAGCGCGGCCTACCGCGTGGTGTGTGCCGATGTGGTCGGGCGCGGGCAGTCCGACTGGCTGGCCGACGCGAGCGGCTACCAGATCCCCGCCTACATGGCCGACATGGTCACGCTGCTTGCGCGCCTGGACGCGCAAACGGTGCACTGGGTCGGCACCTCGATGGGCGGGCTGATCGGCCTCGGCCTGGCCTCGTTACCGCAATCGCCGATCAGCAAGCTCGTGCTCAACGACGTCGGCCCGACGATCCAGTTCGAGGCGCTGCAGCGCATCGGCACCTACCTCGGCCAGCCGCTGCGCTGGAACACCCAGGACGAGGCCGCCGACTACCTGCACACCATCTCCGCGAGCTTCGGCCCGCACACGCGAGACCAATGGCTGGCGCTGTCGCGCCCGATGCTCAAGGCCGACGGTGACGGCTTCAAGCTGCACTACGACCCGGCGATCGCGCTGCCGTTCAAATCGATCACGCCCGCGATCGCAGCCGCCGGCGAGGCGATGACCTGGGCCGCGTTCGATGCGGTCACCTGCCCGACGTTGCTGCTGCGCGGCGCCGACTCCGACCTGCTCACCCGCGAAACCGCACAGGCGATGACCGAACGCGGCCCGAAGGCGCGGCTGGTCGAGTTCGCGGGCGTCGGTCATGCGCCCACGCTGGTCGCCGACGACCAGGTCGCTGCGGTGCGCGAGTTTTTGCTGGGGTCACGAGCCAGCCCATGAAGACCGGCGTGCTGGACGCGCGCATCGACGCCGCGCCCATCCTTCACTTGATCGACGAACACCCCGACGCCGCCGCCGAGGCGGCGCAACTGGTGCGCGCGCGTGCTTTCGCGGAACCGCTGCTGAGTGGCCAGTTGCTCGACACCGGCGAGGACGCTCTGGCCCATGCCGACGCTGTCGCCGCGATCCTGCAAGGCATCGGCGCCGCGCCGGCGATGCGAGCCGCCTGCTACCTCGTCTATGCCGGCGACTACCTCGACAAGCCCGACGAGGTAATCGCGAAGGCGTTCGGCCCGTCGCACGCGAGCCTCGTCGTCAACACGCGCAAGCTGATGCAACTGCAGCGCGTTGCGCGCGAGGCCGATCTGGGTACCGAGGCGCGTGCGCAGCAAACCGATCGCGTGCGCAAGATGCTGCTGGCGTTCTCGCGCGACCTGCGCGTCGTGCTGCTGCGCCTCGCGTCGCGCTTGCAGACGCTGCGCTTCTTCGCGGCGACCAGAACGCCGTGCGCGCCGGCGCTCGCGGCGGAGTCGCTGCAGGTGTTCGCGCCGCTCGCCAACCGACTCGGCATCTGGCAGATCAAGTGGGAGCTCGAAGACCTGTCGTTCCGTTTTCTCGAGCCCGAAAATTACCAGCAGGTCGCGCGCCTGCTCGACGAGCGGCGCGCCCTGCGCGAGCAGCGCGTCGAGGCCTTCCGCCAGCGTCTGGCCGACGATCTGAACGCGCGCGGTCTGCGCGCCGAGGTGCAAGGCCGCCCGAAACACCTCTACAGCATCTGGAAAAAGATGCAGGGCAAGCACCTCGACATCGCGCAGGTGCTCGACCTGCGCGCCGTGCGCGTGATCGTGTCCGAGGTGGCCGGTTGCTACGCCGTGCTCGGGCGTGTGCACGAACTCTTTCGGCCTGTGGCAGGCGAGTTCGACGACTACATCGAGCGGCCCAAGCCGAACGGCTACCAGTCGCTGCACACGGTAGTTCAGGACGACAGCGGGCGCACGGTCGAGGTGCAGATCCGCACGCAGGCGATGCACGAGCACGCCGAGCACGGCGTGGCAGCGCATTGGGCCTACAAAGACGCCGGCGTCAAGGGCTACGCCGGCGTGGTGGCCGATGCCGGTCAGCAGGAGCGCATCGCCGAGGCGCGCAAGGCGGTGCTGCGGCAACTGCTGGCCTGGGAGCGCGACACGGCGGTCGGCGATGCGACGACGGCCGCCGCAACGCCGGCCGACGACCGCATCTACGTGTTCACGCCGGCGGCCGCGGTCGTCGAGCTGCCAGCGGGCGCGACGCCGGTCGACTTCGCCTACACCGTGCACACCGACCTCGGCCACCGCTGCCGCGGCGCGCGGGTCGAGGGCAGGGTGGTGCCGCTGAACACGACGCTGCAAAGCGGGCAAACGGTCGACGTGATCACTGTGAGAGAGGGCGGTCCATCGCTCGATTGGCTCAACACCGAGCTCGGGTACCTGAAAAGCCCGCGCGCCAAGGCGAAGGTGCGCGCCTGGTTCAATCTGCAGGCGCAGAAGGCGACGATCGCGCGCGGCCGTGAGGCGGTCGAGAAGCTGCTGCAGCGCGAGGGCAAGACCGCGATGAAGCTGGAAGACCTGGCGGCGCAACTCGGGTTTCGCAATGCCGATGCGCTGTTCGAGATCGTCGGCAAAGACCAGCTCTCGCTGCGCACGATAGAGACGCTGCTGCGCCCCGCCGAGCCGCTGCCGTCGCCCGACGACCTGATCGCGCTGCGCAAGCCCTCCGAGGCGACGCCGAAAAGCGGCGTGCTGGTCGTCGGCGTCGAGTCGCTGATGACGAATCTGGCGCGCTGCTGCCGACCGGCGCCACCCGACGCGATCGGAGGCTACGTGACACGCGGCAAAGGCGTCGCGGTGCACCGCTCGGTCTGCACCAACTTTCGCCAGATGGCGAAGCGCGCCCCCGAGCGCGTGATCGCGGTTGCCTGGGGTTCGCCGCGCGGCGACAAAGCGGCGCTGTATCCGGTCGACGTGATGGTCGAGGCCGCCGATCGGCAGGGACTGCTGCGCGACATCTCCGAGCTGTTCGCGAAGGAGAAGATGAACGTGACCGGTGTGAAGACCCAGTCGGTCAAGGATTCGGGCGGCGGCACGGCCTGGATGACCTTCACGATCGAGGTTGCCGACGCCGCGCGCCTCGGGCAGGTGCTGGGGTTGGCCGGGCGCATCGCCGGCGTGCGTTCGGTGCGGCGAAAATAGAGGCCGGAGTCGCTCCGTGCTACAGTCAAAGACTAGGGCGATTAGCTCAGTGGTAGAGCGCCTCTTTGACGTGGAGGATGTCGGGAGTTCGACCCTCTCATCGCCCACCAACGCACACGTCGACAAGTCAGGAGCCTGGCCCGCAAGGGACAGGCTCCTTTCCTTTATGGGAGCGCAACGATGGAAATGACGCCGCGCCGCCAGGCGCTGATCGACGCGCACGTGGCCGAAACCCGCCGGCTGATGACCGACTGTGCGTTCGAGCTGAACGACCTGGTCAGGTTTGCGATCTCGGCCTCCAGGGCCAAGGGCCACAAGGTCTACTACCCAATGGACCCGGTCGACGACGGCATCCGTGACTGGGCCGCGCTGAGCAAGAAGGTCGCCAAGCTGGCACAGCAACTCGAACAGACCCGTGCACGACTCGGCGTCAGGCCGTTCGATCCGGAGCAACCGCCTGCAGCCGACCCCGGCACCTGACCGGTCGCGACAATGAAGAATGGCACCTCGCGGTGCCTTTTTGTTTTGGACCCGAACTCAACGTCCGAGCAGCTGCGGCCCGGTGCTGGTGGCAGCCGCCTCGGCGGCGTCGTAGCCCCCGTCGACCCAGCGTCGGCCGTAGGCAAAAGCCTGGTGTGCCGCGACAGTGGGGTTCGTGAACGGCGGCGACGGCACGCCGAGCGGGATCTCGACCGTGACGGCTTCAGTGGCGTCGTAGATCACCAGTCGTGGAGCGAACGCGTTGTCGCCGATGCGCTCGGGCGAGCATTGAAACTCGAAGCCACGGTACTGGGCGAAGTAGGTCGGTTCCATCGAATGGCGTCCTGTGCGGGTTGGACTTTGCTGCGGGACGGCGAAGTCGCTTCACGAAGTTAACGATTGTGAGCCGCAACGGCCACCTTGAACAGCACACGAATCAGGGGGGATTCGATGCCCGCGATCTCATCGGCGTGGCAAGACCGGCCGCGCCGCAAGTCGTCGTGTCTTGCGCTCGTAGGCGCTATCCGACACCGTAATCCGCCGGCTTCGACTGGCCGCACACGGGTTGCTGCCCGAGCATCGGCCCGATGAATATTCCGGCCAAATTTCTCGTGCTGCTCGATGCCACGCCCCGTGCTCTGCTGTTCGACAGCCAACGCCAGTTGATCGGCGAGGTGATCGAGGAAGACGGCTTCATCGTCGACAGCCTGCTGCGCTCGGCGAGCGCTTGCCCCTGCCCCTGCGAAAGCATGCTCAGCATGGTCGTGCCACCGCCTTCGGCGGACCACATGGCGCGCTGTTTCGAGCTGCACTGAAGCACCTGCCATGGCCACGGGCAACCGCATCCTCTGGAAAGGCGCGATCAGCTTCGGGCTCGTGCACATTCCGGTGAGCCTCCACACCGCGACGGCCGACCACAGCATCGATTTCGACTGGCTCGACAAACGCAGCATGGACCCGGTTGGCTACAAGCGCGTCAACAAGAAAACCGGCAAGGAGATCACGAAGGAGCACATCGTCAAGGGCGTGGCGGTCGAGGACGGCCACTATGTCGTGCTCAGTGATGAGGAGATCGCTGCGGCGTATCCACGGTCGACCCAATCGATCGACATCGAAGCGTTCGTCTCGGCCGACGAGATCCCGTTCGTCTACCTCGATCGGCCGTACTACCTTGCACCGATCGGAAAAGGGGCCAAGGTCTATGCGCTGCTGCGCGAGACGCTGCTGAAAACGCAGCGCATCGGACTCGCGCGGGTCGTGATCCAGACCAAGCAGCACCTCGCAGCGCTCGTGCCTGTCGGCCCGGCGCTCGTGCTGAACCTGCTGCGCTGGGGCGCAGACATCAAGCCGTGGGCCGACCTGAACCTGCCGGCCGAAGGCGCGAAAGCGGCGGGTCTGAGCGATGCCGAGATGAAGATGGCCGCGCAACTCGTCGGCGACATGACCAAGCCGTTCAAGCCCGAGGACTACCGCGATTCGTTCAAAGACGAGGTGATGGCGCTGGTGCACCGCAAGGTCGAGTCGGGCGAGACCGAGACCGTGGTGCAGCCGGAAGCGGGCCAGGCTTCGCCGAAGTCGGCCGACATCATCGACCTGACCGAGCTGCTCAAGCGCAGCCTGAAGGGCGGTGCGGCGACCGCGGCAAAGGCGCCCGCGAAGACCGCGCCTGCGAAGAAGAAGCGCACGGGCTGAGCCCGCGATGGCAACCTCGAAACCGACCGCAAACGCCCTCGCTGAATACCACCGCATGCGCGATTTCGCG
>JANMWQ010000088.1:0-5681 GCA_031394085.1 Rhizobacter sp.
GCCCACGCGCTGATGACCGACCCCGAATCGCTCGACGACGTGGCCCACGCGGTCGCCCCGCAAGCCGGGCTCGACCCGACGCTGGTGCTGCGCGGCGCACGCAAGGTGCAAACGCAGATCGAAGCGGCCGTTGCACGCGAAGCGTCGGCAGGCTGAGGCACCGCACTCGGGAGTATCCCTGAGCCTTTGCTGTTCTCGCGCGTTGCTGCGGCTCACCGGCACGAATCGGCCCTACAGTTCCGGCTCGCGCGAATGCCCGCGCCAGGAACTCGCCCCATGCAAACCCGCCGAGAAATGATGAGCCGCGCTTGCGCCGTGGCTGCGCTGCTGGCCGGCGCCGGCGTGCTGCCCGCGCACGCGCAGAGCGCCTACAACCGGGCCGCGTTCGATGGCAAATCGGTCGACGAGGTGATCAAGGGCCTCGGCATCGCGAAGCCTGTCGAGAGCGCCGACATCACCTTCACCGCGCCCGACATCGCCGAAAACGGCGCGGTCGTGCCGATCGGCGCCAGCTCCACACTGCCGGGCGTCAAGCGCATCGCGTTCCTGGTCGAGAAGAACCCGACCACGCTGGCCGGCGTGTTCGACTTCACCGACATGGTCGAGACCAGCGTCAAGACGCGCATCAAGATGGGCCAGACCTCGAACGTGCTCGCCGTGGCGATCATGGGCGACGGCCGGGTGCTGTACGCGCAAAAGGAAGTCAAGGTCACGCTCGGCGGGTGCGGCGGATAAGCCCGGTCAACAGGAGCACACAACATGTCCGACCCGATGCGCATTCGCGCCCAAGTTCAAGGCAATGGCGCCGTCGTGCGCGTGCTGATGAGCCACGAGATGGAAACCGGTCAGCGCAAGGACGCCGCCGGCGTGACGATCCCCGCCTGGCACATCACCGAGATCACCGCAGCACTCAACGGCAAGACCGTGCTGACCGCGCAGTGGGGCACAGGGGTCGCGAAGAACCCGTTCACCGAGTTCGTCGTGAAGGGCGCGAAGGCCGGCGACAAGATCAGCATCACGTGGGTCGACAACCGCGGCGACAAGCGCAGCGACGAGGTGGTCATCGCATGATTCGCCGCAGCGTCATCGCGCACGCCGCGGCGGCGCTGCTGCCGTTCGCCGCGCCCGCCCAGGCGCAGGCCCAGACCAGCACCGCCGACGGCATCGCGCAGTACCGCGCGCTGCTCGCCGACGGCAACCCGGCCGATCTGTGGGAGGCCAAAGGCGAAGCACTGTGGAAGCGCCAGCGCGGTCCGAAGAATGCGTCGCTAGAAGGTTGCGATCTGGGCAAGGGCGCCGGCGTGGTCAAGGGCGCGTTCGTCGAACTGCCGCGCTGGTTCGCCGACACCCGGCGCGTGCAAGACCTCGAATCGCGATTGCTCAGCTGCCTGCAGGCGTTGCAGGGTTTCGACGCGGCCGAGATCGCCGCCACGCCGTTCGGCAAGGGCGAGCAGGCCAACATCGAATCGCTGGTGACCTACATCGCGGCCGAATCGCGAGGCCTGAAGTTCGATTTGCCACAGGCGCACCTCGAAGAACGCAAGATGCTCGATGCCGGCAAGAAGATGTTCTTCTTCCGCGGCGGGCCGTACGACTTCGCGTGCGCCTCGTGCCACGGCGAGGCCGGTAAGCGCATCCGGCTGCAAGAGTTGCCGAACCTGACCGAGCACCCCGGCGACGGCGTCGGCTTCGCGGCCTGGCCGGCCTACCGCGTGTCGAGCGGCGAGCTCTGGAGCCTGCAGCGCCGCCTCAACGACTGCTACCGCCAGCAGCGTTTCCCGTACCCGGGCTACGCGTCGGACGCGACCATCGCGCTCGGCGTCTACATGGGCGTGCAGGCCAAAGGCGCGGCATCGGTCGCGCCGGCGATCAAGCGTTGAGCGAGCCGATGAACATCAAGCACGTCATGGTCACCCGCGTGGTCACCGGCGCGGTCGCGATCCTCGCTGCCTGCAGCAGCGCACCGACCCCGCAAGACACCGATCGCCTCGCGCAGTCGATCATCAAATCGTCGTTCCGCGAGCAGGGCATCGCCAAGCACGACCGGCTGACGCAAGACGAAGTGCAAGCGGCCTGCTCGTCCGACACGCCGCCGAGCGACGCGGTCGCGCGGCGACTCGAAGCCGCGCAACTCGCGAGCGTGCAGTGGCCGGCCGACGGCGTTTATCTCGGCGACTGGCGCGAAGGCGAAAAGCTCGCGCAAAACGGCCGCGGCGGCACGTGGAGCGACCCACTCGGCGTGCCTGCCGGCGGCAATTGCTACAACTGCCACCAGATCACCAAAGCCGAGATCTCGTACGGCACGCTCGGGCCGAGCCTGTACCAGTACGGCAAGCTGCGCGGCGTCATGAGCCCGGCCAGCCCGACCGATCCGGCCTCGCAAGCGATCGTCAAATACACCTGGGGCAAGCTCTGGAACGCGAAGGCCTACAACGCCTGCTCCGGCATGCCGCGCTTCGGCCACGCCGGCGTGCTCACGCCGTCGCAGATCAAGGATTTGATGGCGTTGCTGCTCGATCCGAAGTCGCCGGTGAACGCGCAGTAGGCATGGGCGCCGACAACCCCTACCGCCCGCCGGCGACCGAACTGCGCGACGCGCCGGTCGCATCCGCAGGCCCGCCGCCAGCGGCAGTGCGCGCCGCCTGTGTTCTGGTGCTCGCGTCGCTCGCGTTCGGCGTGCTGACACTGTCGCCGAGCGTGCGTGCGCCCGAGGCCGAGCAGCCGGGCATGTTCGCGTTCGTGATCGGCATCTACCTGGTGTTCGGCGGCCTCACGCTCTGGTTCACCCTGCGCACCTGGCAGGGCCGCAACTGGGGGCGATGGGCGCTGCTCGTCTACCTCGCGGTCGGCTGGGTCTTGAACGGCTTCACGCTCGCCGACGACATGGCCAGCGCGCCGATGGCGGCGCTCGTCAACATGGGCTGTGTCGCGCTCGAAGCGGTTGCTTGTGCGCTGCTGTTCTTCGGCCCCGGCGCGCGCTGGTTCGCGGCGCTGCGGGCGAATGTCGTCAGCGGCGCCTGAGGCGCTGCGCTACGAAGCGTTGCTCGTCGACCTCGACGGCGTGAACCGCCGCTGGCGCAAGACCCACGATGACGCGGTCGAGGCCGCGCACGGTCTGCCACCGGGCAGCTTGCGCAGCGCTGCATTCGCGCCGGAGCTGGTCGAACTCGCAATCACTGGTCAGATCAGTGATGAGGCGTGGCGATCGAACATTGCCGAATCGCTCGAACGTGAACACGGTGTGCCGAACGTTTGAATTGAGCGGCTGCGAAGCACGCCGCTCGAATGCAATGGGTTAGGCGTCAATACTGTTCGTTTAACCGTTCGGGCTGAGCCTGTCGAAGCCTGTTTGCATTTTCACGACCCTTCGACAAGCTCAGGGCAGGCCCGTCGAAGCCTGTTCGCACTAACGACCCTTCGACAGGCTCAGGGCGAACGGGGTTGCAGTGCACTGACCCACCTCATGCGCTCGCTGTGCTCGCGAGCGCCGCGCCGCGACGCCGCCAAAACGGCGCGATGAAATTGCCGCGGCGGTGCGCGAGCACCAGCAGCGCGACGCCCGCCGCGGTGCACACGACGAACGCGATCACCGAGGCCTCGACGCCGAACGCACCGCCGCTGAGCCACGCCGGGCCGCTCGTCTCGCTGATGAAAAATCCCTTGAGCGGAACGCCCGACACCGGCACGCTGAAGATGCCGCTCTGGGTGAAGTTCCAGGCCGCGTGGATGCCGATCGCGAGCCAGAGCCGGCGCGTCAGCACATAGGCCGCGGCGAGCATGATGCCGGCCTCGAAGGCGATCGCCACCGCCGCCTGCGGCGTCGCACCGGGGTTCGCGAGGTGGAGCATTCCGAAGACCACAGCCGAGATCGCCAGCGCGATCCAGGTGCCGAGCGATTCTTCAAGCAGCCGGAACAGCACGCCGCGCATCAGGATCTCTTCGATCGTGCCCGAGGCGAGCGACAGGCACAGCGGCACGATCACGACCGACAGCTCGCGCGTGCCGGTGATGCGGTAGTGGCCGAGCAACGCGAGCACACCGACGCTGGCACTGAACAGCGCCGCCCCGATCAGCAGGCCTGTGGCCAGCTCTTTGAGCGCGCCGACGCGTCCGAATTCGCTGGCGCCGCGGCGCTCCACCCAGCGCGTGTAGAGCGCGTAGGCGGCCCAGCCGAGCGCACACGCGATGAACATCGACAGCAGCGCCACCGGCACCCTGCCCAAGCGCCCCGCGAGCGCCCAGACCGCGCCTTGCGCGATGAACACCGGCACCACGAACAGCAGCGCCAGCGGGAGTCGGACAAAGGGTGATTTCATCACGCGATCATCGCACCCGAGGTGAACCTCTCTAGGCGGCGAAAGCGCGATGCCATAAGGTCGCCGCCACGCGTCCGAAGCATGTTGCCGGTGCGTTGGAGGACCCATGATGTCGACGACCCAGCACCCCGTTTCCGCCGATGCGCTCGCGCTGCAGCGCCTCTACCACTGGGAGCGCACGGAGCCCGACCGCACGGTGCTGATCCAGCCGCTCGGGGCCGGTGCGGTGCGCGAGTACACCTGGGGGCAGCTGATGGCCGAGACCCGCGGCATGGCCGCACACCTGCAGTCGCTCGGCCTGCCGGCGGGCAGCCGCATCGCGATCCTGTCGAAGAATTGCGCGCACTGGTTGATGGCCGATTTCGCGGTCTGGATGGCCGGCTTCGTCTCGGTGCCGCTGTACCCGACGCTGGCCGCCGGCACCATCCGCCAGATCCTCGAGCACAGCGAAGCCAAGCTGCACTTCATCGGCAAGCTCGACGGCTGGGAGGCGATGAAGCCCGGCATCCCGGCCGGCCTGCCGTGCATCGCCACGCCGCTCGCGCCGCACACCAATTACCCGCAGTGGGACACGATCGTGGCCGCCACGCCGCCGTTGCAAGGCCAGGCCGTGCGCGACGGCGCCGAGCTCGCGACCATCATGTACACCTCGGGCACGACCGGCAACCCGAAGGGCGTGATGCACAGCTTCGACACCTTCGCCTGGTCGCTGTCGACGGCGCTCAAGCGCGTGCCACTGAACGACGGCGCGCGCATGCTGTCGTACCTGCCGCTGGCCCACGTGGCCGAGCGCACGTTGGTCGAGCACGGGTTGCTCGCGACCTCGATGCGCGTCTACTTCGCCGAGAGCCTCGAGACCTTCGCCGCCGACCTGCAGCGCGCGCAGCCGACCTGCTTCTTCTCGGTGCCGCGGTTGTGGGTCAAGTTCCAGCAGGGCGTACACGCCAAGATGCCGGCCGAGAAACTGGCGCGGTTGCTGAAGCTGCCGATCATCAAGGGCATCGTCGCGAAGAAGATCCGCACCGCGCACGGCCTGAACCAGTGCACGGTCGCTGCCGGCGGCGCCGCACCGATGCCGCCCGACCTGCTGCGCTGGTACGCGCGGCTGGGCCTGCCGATCATCGAGGTCTACGGCATGACCGAGAACTGCGGCGTCTCGCACGCCACGCTGCCCGGCGTGCAGCGCCCCGGCACCGTCGGCCTCGCTTACGACGGCGTGCAAAGCCGGCTCGACCCGCAAACCGGCGAGATCCAGATGAAGAGCCCGGGCCTGATGCTCGGCTACTACAAAGAGCCCACGTTGACAGCCGAGGCGCTGACCGCCGACGGCTGGCTGCGCACCGGCGACAAGGGCCAGCTCGATGC
>JANMWQ010000089.1:0-2453 GCA_031394085.1 Rhizobacter sp.
TCGGCGAAGGCGAGATCGTCGCGCTGCTCGGCCGCAACGGATCGGGCCGCTCGACGACCGTGAAGACCATCATGGGGTTGGTAGCCGGCACGGGCTCGATCAAGTTCCGCGACCAGGAGATCCTCGGCCACCACACCTTCGACATCGCGCACCGCGGCATCGGCTACGTGCCCGAAAACCGCGACATTTTCCCCAAGCTGACGGTCGAGCAAAACCTGCAACTCGGCGAAAAACGAATCGACCGCAGCGGCAGGCGTGGCTCCAAGTCCAGGCCGCGCTGGTCGTTCGCCGACATGTACAAGATGTTCCCGCGGTTGAAGGAGCGCGAGCACACCGAGGCGGGTGTGCTTTCGGGTGGCGAGCAGCAGATGCTGACGCTTTGCCGCACGCTGATGGGCGACCCCGACCTGATCATGATCGACGAGCCGACCGAAGGCCTCGCGCCGAAGATCGTCGCGCTCGTCGCCCAGTACCTGAAGACGCTCAAGGACCGCGGCGTCTCGGTGCTGCTGGTCGAGCAGAAGCTGACCATCGCGCTGAACATTTCCGAACGCTGCTACGTGATGGGCCATGGCAGCATCGTGTTCGAGGGAACACCGGCAGCGCTGCGCGCCGACGCCTATATTCGCAAGGAGTGGTTGGAGGTATAGCCGCAGGCAGATGTATCCAACTCGGAGGGCGCTGTCACAGCAGAGACAGCGCCTTCTTTTCTTGCCGACCTAAAATTGAACGACCGTTCTTTTTTGCCGAACACCTGGGGACACAAGCATGAGCGCCACCTACGAACTCCGCGGCAATGTCGCCGTCATCACGCTCGACAACCCGCCCGTCAACGGCCTCGGCTACGCGACGCGGCTGGGCATCACGCAAGGGCTCGACAAGGCGCAGGCCGATACAGCGGTCAAGGCGATCGTGATCACAGGCGCCGGCAAGGCTTTCTCGGGCGGTGCCGACATCAAGGAGTTCGGCTCGCCCAAGGCGCTGGCCGAACCCAACCTGTTGAGCGTGATCCTCGCGTTGGAGGCGAGCAGCAAACCGATCGTCGCCGCGATCCACAGCGTGTGCATGGGCGGCGGGCTCGAGCTCGCGCTCGGCTGCCACTACCGCATCGCCTCACCAGGCACACAGGTCGCATTGCCTGAGGTCAAGATCGGCCTGATCCCCGGCGCAGGCGGCACGCAGCGGCTGCCGCGCGTGATCGGCGTCGAGAACGCGATGAACATGATCGTCAGCGGCGAGGCGGTGAAGAGCGAGGTGCTCGCGATGGCGCCGGGGCAGAAGCTGTTCGACAAGATTGCCGATGGTGACCTGATGACGGCAGCGCTGGCGCTCGCCGCCGAGGTCGCCGGGGTCCACGAAAAGGGCGGGCGCCCGCTGCCGCTCGTGCGCGACTTGAAGGTCACGCACCCGAACCCCGATGCCTATGTGCAGTTCGTCAAGAACATGGTCGGCGGCATGTCGAAGAACTTTCCGGCGCCGCTGAAGTGCGTCGAGGCGGTGGCCGGTTCGTTGACCCGCAAGTTCGACGACGGCATGAAACTCGAGCGCGAACTCTTCACCACGCTGATGTTCACGCCCGAAAGCAAGGCGCTGCGCCATGCGTTCGTGGCCGAGCGCGCCACCACCAAGATCCCCGACGTGCCCGCCGACACGCCCGTGCGCGACATCAGACGCCTCGCCGTGATCGGCGCCGGCACGATGGGCGGCGGCATCGCGATGAACTTCCTGAATGCCGGCATCCCCGTCGTGATGCTCGAAATGAAGCAAGAGGCCCTCGACAAGGGCGTCGCGATCATCAAGAAAAACTACGACGCGCAGGTCAAAAAAGGCAAGCTCAAGCAGGACAAGCTCGACGCGCGGATGGCGCTGCTGACCACGACGCTGAACTACGCCGACCTGAAAGACGCTGACATGGTGATCGAGGCCGTGTTCGAAGACATCGGCGTGAAAGAAACCGTGTTCAAGACGCTCGATGAAGTGATGAAGCCCGGCGCGATCCTGGCCAGCAACACCAGCACGCTCGACGTCGACAAGATCGCTGCGTTCACGAAGCGCCCGCAAGACGTGATCGGCATGCACTTCTTCAGCCCCGCCAACGTGATGAAGTTGCTCGAAGTGATCCGTGGCGAGAAGACCGCGAAGGACGTGCTCGCCACGGTGATGCAGCTGGGCAAGAAGATCAAGAAGACCACCGTGGTCTCGGGCGTGTGCGACGGCTTCATCGGTAACCGCATGATCGAGCAGTACTCGCGTCAGGCCGGCTTCCTGCTCGACGAAGGCGCGACGCCCGCGCAGGTCGACAAGGCGATGGAAAAATTCGGCATGGCGATGGGCCCGTTCCGCATGGGCGATCTGGCCGGCAACGACATCGGCTGGTACATCCGCAAGCGCCGCAACGCCGAGCAGCCGGGCCTGCGCTACTCGAAGAGCGCCGACCTGCTGTGCGAGATGGG
>JANMWQ010000172.1:0-3666 GCA_031394085.1 Rhizobacter sp.
GCAACCAGACCCTCGCCGAGCGCGATGCCGACACCCCCGCCGACCCGGCCTCGCTGACCAAGCTGATGAGCCTCTACGTCGTCTTCACCGCGATCCAGGACAAGAAGCTCACGCTCGAGCAGAAGCTGCCGGTCAGCAAACGTGCTTGGGACGAGCGCAAGGCCGGCGGCTCGCTGATGTTCATCGACACGACGATGACGCCGACGGTCGAAGAGCTCCTCAAGGGCGAGATCGTGCAGTCGGGCAACGACGCGGCGGTGGTGCTGGCCGAAGCGGTCGGTGGCACGCTGGAGCAGTTCGTCGCGATGATGAACCGGCAAGCGGCGGCCTTCGGCCTCAAGAACACCATGTTCAAGAACGTGACGGGCCTGACCGAAGCCGGCCACCACAGCACGGCGCGTGACCTCGCGGTGGTCGCCACGCACATCATTCGCGACTACCCGCAGTTCTTCGCCTACTACGCGATCAAGGAATACAAGTACAACAACATCAACCAGCCGAACCGCAACCTGCTGCTGCGCCGCGACCCGAGCGTCGATGGCCTCAAGACCGGCTACACCTAAGCGGCCGGCTACTGCCTGATCGCGACGGCACAGCGCGAGTTCCCGAACCTCGGCGCAGACGGCAAGGGCCCGGGCAAGCGCCGCATCCTGACCGTGGTGCTCAACACCACCTCGATGGAAGCACGCGCCGGCGAAAGCCAGAAGCTGCTGAACTGGGGCTTTTCGGCGTTCGACACGGTGCGCCTGTTCGACGACGGCAAGGCGATCCAGACCGTGCCGGTCTGGAAAGGCAAGGCGAACGAGGCCAAGCTCGGCGCGGCCGGTGGCCTGTTCGTCAGCATCCCGAAGGGCGAGGGCGGCAAGCTGCAGACCAAGGTCGAACGCACCGACCCGCTGGTCGCACCGCTTGCGAAGGGCCAGCGCGTCGGCAGGATCCTGGTCACGACCGCCTCGGGCGCGCCGGTGATCGAGGTGCCGCTGGTGGTGCAGGCGTCGGTCGAGCAGGCCGGCATCTTCGGCCGCGCGTGGGATGCGCTGCGGCTCTGGATCAAGTAGTAGTCTCGGGCTTCTTGTTCGTACCCATTCCGGAGTGACGCCATGCAACCGCTTCCCGACACCCTGTGCTACCTCAACGGCGAGTACGGCCCGCTGCGCGACGCGAAGGTCTCGGTGCTCGACCGCGGCTTCATCTTCGGTGACGGCATCTACGAGGTCGTGCCCGGCTACGAGGGCAAGCTCTTTCGTTTCGATGAACACATGGCGCGCCTGAACCGCAGCCTCACGAAGCTGCGCATCGCGAACCCGCACACGCACGACGAGTGGCTCGAACGTTGCCGCAAGCTGCTCGCCGCGCTGGCCGAAAAGGGCGGCGGCGGCGACCAGCTCGTCTACATCCAGATCACGCGCGGCGTCGCGCTGCGCGACCACGTGATGCCAGCCGACGTGGCGCCGACCGTGTTCATGATGTGCAGCACGATGAAGCCAGCCTCGCCCGAGCAGCGCCATGCCGGCGTGGCCTGCATCACCGCACGCGATTTCCGCTGGGAGCGTGGCGACATCAAAAGCATCTCGCTGCTCGGCAACGTGCTGGCGCGGCAGATGTCGGCCGACAAGGGCGCGACCGAGACCATCATGTTCCGCAACGGCTTTTTGACCGAAGCGGCGGCAAGCAACGTGTGGGTCGTGCACGAAGGCGCGCTGCTCGGGCCGCCGACGAGCGAGCACGTGCTCGAGGGCATCCGCTACGAACTGATCAAGGAACTCTGCGAAGAGGTCGGCATCGCCTACAACCTGCGGCCGATCGCCGAGGCCGATGTGCTTTCGGCCGACGAGCTGCTGCTGAGTTCGGCCACCAAAGAGATCCTGCCCGTGACCTCGCTCGACGGCGCCGCGGTTGGCCATGGCGCGCTGCGCGGCAAGCCGGGGCCGGTGTATGCACGGCTGTTCGAGGCGTACCAGCGGGCCAAGGCAACGCAGTCGATTTGAGTTGCCCGACGACCGCCATGCAAGACATCCCGCCCGAACAGTCGCTGATCGAGTACCCGTCGCAGTTCCCCATCAAGGTGATGGGCCTGAACGTCGACGGTTTCGTCCACGCGATCACCACGATCGCCGAGCAGTTCGACCCGACCTTCGATGCGGCGACCGTCGAGTTGCGCGCCAGCAAGGCCGACAAATACCTCGGCGTGACCGTCACCGTCACCGCCACCAGCCGCGAGCAACTCGATGAGCTGTACCGCACGCTGAGCACGCACCCGATGGTGAAGATGGTCTTGTGAGCGGCGTGTTGCGCGCTCTCGGCACCGTCGACTGCGAGTCCACGCTCGCGGCGATGCGCGCGTTCACCGAGTCTCGCGCCCTCGACACGCCCGACGAAATCTGGCTCTGCGAGCACCCGCCCGTCTACACGCAAGGGCTCGCTGGCAAGCCAGAGCACGTGCTCGACGCGCGCGGCATCCCGGTCGTGCAGGCCAACCGCGGCGGGCAGGTCACGTACCACGGGCCGGGGCAGGTCGTCGCGTACCCGCTGATCGACTTGCGGCGGCTGAACATCTACGTCAAGGAATACGTGTTCCGCATCGAGCAGGCGGTGCTGCAGACGCTCGAACACTTCGGCGTCACCGGGCACCGCGTCGCCGGCGCGCCGGGCATCTACGTCAACCTGGCCGACCCGTTCGGCCACGCCGCGTTGATGGGCCCAAGCGCCGACCTGCGCATCGACCCGTTCGCCGGCCTCGGCAAGATCGCCGCACTCGGCATCAAGGTCAGCCGGCATTGCACGTACCACGGCGTGGCGCTGAACGTCGCGATGGACCTGCGACCCTTCGACGGCATCAACCCTTGCGGCCATGCAGGTCTGCGCACCGTCGACCTTTCTACAATCGGGGCTCAGGTGTCGACCGACGAGGTGGCCGAAGTTCTCGGCCACGCGCTGGCGAACCGCCTGCGCCCTTGACCCGAAAGCGCCCATGAGCACCCCGAACGTGACCCGCGAAGCGGCCCCGGCCGAAGTCTACGACCCGACCCTGAAACAGAAATCGCAGGCGAAGACCGCGCGCATCCCGATCAAGATCGTGCCCTTCGAGACCTTGAAAAAGCCCGACTGGATTCGTGTGAAAGCCGGTTCGCCGTCGACGCGCTTCTACGAGATCAAGCAGATCCTGCGCGAGCACAAGCTGCACACGGTCTGCGAAGAAGCCTCGTGCCCGAACATCGGCGAGTGCTTCGGCAAGGGCACGGCCACCTTCATGATCATGGGCGACAAGTGCACGCGGCGCTGCCCGTTTTGCGATGTCGGCCACGGCCGGCCCGACCCGCTCGATGCCGACGAGCCGCTCAATCTGGCGAAGACGATCGCGGCGCTGAAGCTGCAGTACGTGGTGATCACCAGCGTCGATCGCGATGACCTGCGCGACGGTGGCGCTGGTCACTTCGTCGAGTGCATCCGCAAGGTTCGCGAGTTGTCGCCGCAGACCCAGATCGAGATTCTCACCCCCGACTTCCGTGGCCGCGTGGACCGCGCGCTCGAGATCCTGAAGGCGGCCCCGCCGGACGTGATGAACCACAACCTCGAGACCGCCCCTCGGCTGTACAAGCAGGCCCGTCCTGGCTCGGACTACGCGTATTCGCTGAACCTGCTGAAGCGCTTCAAGGAATTCGCGCC
>JANMWQ010000251.1:0-21515 GCA_031394085.1 Rhizobacter sp.
CCGACCAGCACGCAGGTGCCGAACTTGCGCGTCATGCCCACGCCCTGCTTGAAGGCGGGCAGCGACGGCGCGGTGATCAGCACGCCATGCGCGCCGCCACCGGTCGCCTTGTGAACGGCAGCGACCGGGTCGCCCTGTCTGGCGTTGACCATCACGTCGGCGCCGAGGCGCCGGGCGTGGTCGAGCTTGCCGTCGTCGATGTCGACGGCGCACACATGCAAGCCCATCGCCTTGGCGTATTGAATGCCCAGGTGACCGAGGCCGCCCACGCCCGAGATCACGATCCATTCGCCCGGCCGCGCCTGGGTTTCCTTGATGCCCTTGTACGAGGTGATGCCGGCGCAGATCAGCGGCGCGGCGTCGCGCGCCGCCAGGTGCGCCGGAATGTGCGCCACATAGTTCGGGTCGGCGACGATGTACTCGGCGAAGCCACCGTTCTTCGTGTAGCCGCCGAACTGCGCCCCGGCGCAAACCGGCTCGCGCGCCGCGAGGCAAAACTCGCAATGCCCGCAGGCGGAGTAGAGCCACGGCACGCCGACGCGGTCGCCTTCCTTGACCGCCGTCACACCCGTGCCCAGCGCCACGACGATGCCGATGCCTTCGTGGCCCGGCGTGAACGGCAACGCGGGCTTGAGCGGCCAGTCGCCGCCCGCGGCATGCAGGTCGGTGTGGCAGACGCCGCAGGCCTCGGTCTTGACGAGAATCTGGCCGGGTCCCGGCGTCGGGATGTCGAGCTCCTTCAGCACCAGCGGTTTGCCGAAGTGTTCGACCTGTGCAGCTTGCATCTTGCGTGTCATGGAGTGCTCCTCGGTTGTCTACATGCGTGTACCGGGTCGGTCCGTGCAGGTCTGTGCGTTGACCCACGCTGCCCTTTTCGGGACGCCGCAAGATTGCACGTCAGCCGAACTCGATCGCGAGACGGCGCGGGTCGAACGCCAGGCGTTCGCAGGTTCGCGATTCGAGGCCTTTGCGGTCGAGCACGTCGATGCGGCCGCGGGTGTAGCGAATCACACCGTCGCGCCGCAATTTGTGCGCGGCTGCGGTCACGCCTTCGCGGCGCACGCCCAGCAGGCCGGCCACGTCTTCCTGTGTCATCGCCAACGCGTCGGTCGGCAAACGGTCGAGCCCGATCAGCAGTCGCCGGCAAAACAGCTGGTCGATCGAATGGAAGCGGTTGCAGGCGGCGGTCTGCGCCACTTGCGCGATCATGCCGAGCGCGTAGCGCAGCAGAATCGCCAGCGACGGCGTCGCGGAACTGGCGGCGTCTCGAACGACCTGCGCCCGCACTCGGTAAGCGTCGCCCGCACTCTGCACCACCGCCTCGCCCGGCATCCTGTTGCCGCCCATGAACAGCGGGATGCCCACGATGCCTTCGTGGCCGACCACCGTGGTCTCGGTCGAAGCGCCTTCGAAGGTCGTCGACACGAGCGAGACGATGGCGGTCGTGGGGAAGTACGCGTACTCCAATTCGCCGCCGGATTCGCAGAGCACCTGACCGAGCGTCAACTGCGCCGATTCGATGTGCGGCTGCCATCGGGCTGCCTCGGACTCGCTCAAGGCAGCCAGCAACAGGTTGTGCAGGTTGTGCAGGTTGTCGTGTGGCGGATCGGGCACGCGGCGCGCGGCAGGGCTCATGGGTGACTTCCGATCGGTAGTGGAAGCCGATGGTGTGGTCGCAGCGCTGCAATGGCGAGGGATGGTCAACGGGTCTGGCTGTGGGCGCGCTCCTACTCGGCGTGGCGTTCACGTTGCGATCGCGCTGCGATCACGTTGCGATTTGTACGGGCAGCAGCCGGTCGTACTCCTGCTTGACGACGGCGTAGCACTCGCAGCACCGGCGCTCCAACCCGGGGCGATCGGTGACCACGATGTGGCCACGCGTGTACCGGATCAGCCCGACCTTTTGCAGCTTCAGTGCGCTCTCGGTCACGCCCTCACGGCGCACGCCGAGCATGTTGGCGATCAGCTCCTGCGTCATTGCCAGTTCGTTGCCCTGAAGGCGATCCAGGCTCAACAGCAACCAACGGCACAGTTGCTGATCGAGCGAGTGATGCCGGTTGCACACGGCCGTTTGCGACATCTGCGTGATCAGCGCCTGCGTGTAGCGCAGCAACAAATGCAGGACCGGCGCGCGGTTGAACTCGTCTTTGATGGCCCGCGAAGCCAGCCGATAGCCATGGCCTTCGCTCTGAACCACCGCGCGGCTCGGCGTGGACTCGCCGCCCATGAACAGCGAGATACCGACGATGCCTTCGTTGCCGACCACGGCGATCTCGGCCGAGGCGCCGCTTTCCATCACGTACAGCAGCGACACGATCGCCGTCGTCGGAAAGTAAACGTGGCTCAGCGTGCCCCCGGCCTCGTACAGCACCTCACCGAGCGGCATTGCCACGGGTTCGAGTTGCGGCAGCCAGCGCGCCCACTCGTCGCTCGGCAACGCAGCGAGCAGGTGGTTTGCTTTTGGATCGTGAAGAGCGGCCATCGCGGAGCTTGCAGGGCGACAAGATTGACCAGCAGTGGCCCGGTACAGCGCCGCCGGAGCTGCCTGCAAAGTATAGGTAGCGACCCTAGAATTTTCATCCCCGATCGCGGGCACGGGCCGCGAGCACGCACCGGTGGGGTGCGTTGCCCAGCGCACAGACTCGAACGCAAGCTGCTCGTACCGTCGGGCATGAACACACATCGCAAAGCTTGGTTCGTTGGGGGCGGCATCGGCTCGATGGCGGCCGCCGCATTCATGATTCGGGACGGCGGCATGGCCGGACCCGACATATCTATCCTGGAGGCTGCGCCGATCATGGGCGGCAGCCTCGACGGTGGCGGCGATGCGGTCAAAGGCTACACGCTGCGCGGCGGCCGCATGCTGACGACCGACAACTACGAGTGCACCTGGGACCTCTTCAAGACGATCCCCTCGTTGCAACACCCGGGCCAGAGCGTGTTCGACGAGACCGCGGCGTTCAACGAGAAGCACGTGTCCAACGCCATGGCCAGGCTCGTCGATCGCCGGCGCGCGAAGGTTCCGGTGGCGTCGATGGGCTTCTCGATGCAGGACCGGATCGAACTGCTCAAGCTCAGTGCCGCCAGCGAAGACGAGCTCGGCGCGAGCTGCATCACCGACTGGCTCTCGCCCGCGTTCTTCGAGACCGAGTTCTGGTTCATGTGGGTCACCACCTTCGCGTTTCAGCCCTGGCACAGCGCGGTCGAGTTGAAGCGCTACCTGCACCGTTTCATGCTCGAGTTCTCGCGCATCGAGACGCTGGCCGGCGTCAAGCGCACGGTCTTCAACCAGTACGACTCGCTGGTGCGGCCGCTGCAAGCCTGGCTCGAAGGGCAGGGCGTTCGGCTGCTCACGGACTGCCGGGTCACCGACCTCGATCACCAAACCACGGTCGGCCAGTTCGGCGTCACCGGCATCCAGTGCCTGCGGCGAGGCCAGCGCGAGGTGATCGCCGTCGACGAGGGCGATCTCGTGTTCATGCAGAACGCCTCGATGACCGATGCCGCCAGCTTCGGCTCGATGACGAGCGCGCCGCCGCAGCTGACCAAGGCCGAGAGCGGCGGCTGGACGCTCTGGGAGAAGCTCGCCGCGGGCCGCCCGGAGTTCGGCAACCCTGCGGCCTTCAACAGCAGCATCGCGCAGTCGTGCTGGGAGTCGTACACCGTTACCTGCAAGAACCCGGCGTTCTTCGATGCCATGAACCGGTTCAGCGGCAACGAGGCCGGCACCGGCGGGCTCGTGACCTTCAAAGACTCGAACTGGCTGATGTCGATCGTGCTGGCGCACCAGCCGCACTTCGCCGATCAGCCGGCCGATGTGCAGGTGTTCTGGGGCTACGCGCTGTTCCCCGACCGGGTCGGCGATTTCGTCGCCAAACCGATGGCCGAGTGCACCGGCGCCGAGATCCTGCAAGAGCTGTGCGGCCATCTGCGCTTCGACCTCGATACCGTCGGTGGCGCGAACTGCATCCCTTGCCGCATGCCCTACATCACCAGCATGTTTATGCCGCGCAAGCTCGGTGACCGGCCGCTGCCGGTGCCGCGCGGGTCGAAGAACTTCGCCTTCATCAGCCAGTTCGTCGAGATCGCGAACGACTGCGTGTTCACGGTCGAGTACTCGGTGCGCGCGGCGCAGATGGCGGTCTACGAACTGCTGGGCGTCGATCGAAAAGTTCCACCGATCACGTTGCACGACAAGTCGCTGCAAACGCAGTTCGAGGCGATGATCAAGGCCTTCAAGTGATGCCGACGCTCGGCAAGGAACCGACATGAAAATCCTGATGGTCCTGACCTCCCACGACCGGCTCGGGGACACCGGCAAGAAGACCGGCTTCTGGCTGGAGGAGTTCGCCGCGCCGTACTACGTGTTCATGGATGCCGGTGCCGAGGTCACGCTGGCCTCACCGCTCGGCGGCCAGCCTCCGCTCGACCCGAAGAGCGACGAAGACGCGTCGCAGACCGACGCCACCCGGCGCTTCAAGGCCGACCCTGCCGCCCAAGCCGCACTCGCCCGCACGCTCGTGCTGCGCGACGTTGCCGCCGGCCCGTTCGACGCAGTCTTCTACCCCGGCGGCCATGGCCCGCTCTGGGACCTGGCCGAGAACGCGTACTCGATCGTGCTGATCGAGTCGATGATCCGGGCCGGCAAACCCGTGGCCGCCGTCTGCCATGCCCCGGGCGTGTTCCGGCACGTCAAGGCGCACGACGGCGGGTTGCTGGTCAAAGGCAGGGCGGTGACCGGCTTTGCCAACACCGAAGAGCAGGCGGCGGGGCTGGTGGAGGTGGTGCCTTTTCTGGTCGAAGACATGCTCACGAACAGCGGTGCCCGCTATTCCAAGGCAGCCGACTGGCAGCCCCATGTCGTGACCGACGGGCAGCTGATCACGGGCCAGAACCCGGCGTCGTCGGAGCCCGCTGCGAAGGCGTTGCTGCGACAGATCAGCGAGCGCTAGCGTTTACCGGGGCAAGGGTCAGTCGAGCAACACGAGGAAGCCCGAGTCTTCGGCGCTCTCGAGCTCCTGCAATGGCAACGCCGCGGAGTTTTGGCCCTTTGCGCCCCAGACGATGTCGACCCGCTCACCGTCGCCCTGCTCGACCAGACATGGGCCGAGCGGAATGTTCAGCTGCTTGCCGCCGGTGCCGAAGTAAGCCACCGGCCCGGTGATTCGCGCCCTGTGTGTGGTGAGTGCCATGGGTCGGATCCTGCTGCAGTTCGGGGCGTTCTTCTGTGCGTCAGCCCACGCAACGCAGGCGCCACCCGCAGATCGGCAGCGCCACCGAGGTCACGGCGAGACCTCGTACGCCAGCGCTGTGACCGTGCCGCGAAAGTAGGGCTTGCGCCCGTGCTCGGGCCACCACGCGGCTTCGCCCGTCATCGGCACGCGCATGCCGTGGCGTTGCCGGTAGTCGGACCAGCGCCCCTCCCACGGCGTCGGCACGATCTGCTTGCCCACCATCGCGCCGCGCGCGTCGAAGCGGGCGGAGGCGATCAGGCCTTGGTCGTCGAACACGACCCGCATCGTCACGCTGAGCGCGCCGTCGGTCAGCGTGGCGTTGGCCGAGCGATCGTCCACCGCGGTCCAGTGCACACCCTGGCTCGGCAGCAGGGCGGTCGGGTACCACGCGGCCTCGGCGAAGTACCGCATCAGTTCACCGCGGGCGATCTCGCCTTCGCCACGCACGGCAGCGAGTGCATACAGCCCCATCAACGACGGTTTCAGGCTGCCGACGCCGGCGATGTAGGCGTCGTGAACATGCACCGCGATGCCCGGCGCGACCGCCACCTGCGCGTCCCACGCGAAGCCCGGCCGGCTCGTCAGGACACGCTGCATCGACGTGAACGGCTTCCACCGCTCGCCCTTCTGGCTGAGGTTGAAGCTGCCGGCGAGCTCGACGGTCGCCGCAGAGACGATGCGCTGCCCATCGGTCAGCACAGCACGAAAGTAGCGCTGCACCGGCGCCGGCAGGTCGTCGAGTTCGCGTGCGTCGTAGCAAGGCGCGGGGCTGCGCCGTCGCGTTGCCTCCAGTTCGTCGATCAAGGCCTGCGTCGAGGCCGTCCAGCGGGATTGGCCACACGCGGCAAGCCCGCGCAGCCCGATCAGCCCGATCAACACGAACGCGAGCAAGAGCGCCAGCCCGATGGCCCAGGTCATGGTCGGGTGCGGTTCAGGCCAACACGGCCTGCACCGGCCGCCGCATCGACAACGGCAGCGCCGGCCCGCGGCCGAAACGCACGACGAGGTCCGGCCGGTGATTGCCCAGGTCGAGCATCGCCGCGAACTGCGGTCGGATCGAGCCGACCTCGACCGGCTGGTTCAAAAACGCGTTGCGGATGCCGAGCGCCGTGGCCTGCAACGCGAAGCGTTCGTAGCACCGGCCCACCTCCACCCAGTGCGCCTTGTCGTTCGCGCTGGAGGCGAACACGGCGATGCCGGCTGAATTGCGCACCTGCCGCGCGTACCGGTCGTTCTCGGACGCCGGGGTCAGCACCCAGCGCATCGCCAGACTGCCCAGCCAGCGCGGAACCGAGGGGTTGCCCGAGGCGCCCGAGTAAAGACCGTCGCCGGTGCGGATCGCTTCGTCTGCGCTGAACCGGATCCAGGCCTTCAGCTCGGCGACGAAAGCCGGGTCGTTCAGTTGTGCCGTGTCGCCCGCCACCACGTACTCGAGCACCTGTTCCATCTGGCGCGGCTCCGTGAGAAGCAGGACCTGCACGCCGTTGCCGCTGCCGGCCCGCAACAGCAGGTGCAGCTCTTCGGCGGAGAGCGAGCTGCCGTCGTAGTCGCCGCGCGTGCACTGCCGGGCAGCGATCGCGCGGTACAGCGGTGACTCCCGCGGCTGCGTCGCTTCGAGCGCGACCGTGATCGAGCCGGCGCCTGCCGCGTCGAAACGGGCCTCGGCCTGCAGCCCGTGGGCGAGCGCGGCATGGGCGAGGTTTTCCGCGGCGCAGCCGAGCGAGACGAACAGGTGGTGTTCGTCGGGGTCGACCACCGGGCAGCGGCGTGACAGATCGGGCTCGATCGTGATGGTGCGGTCTTGCAGCCGGAATTTCCAGCATTGGGTGTTGTGACTCGACGGCGCGAGCGTCGCGTAGCGCACCAGTTCCTGCATCAGTGCGGCGCGGTCTCCGGCGGGCGCAGTGAGTGGGCGGCGCAGCACACGGGCGGCCGTGTCCTCGTTCGCCTTCGAGGTGCAGTCGGTCAACATCGGCAAAGCCAGGGCACCGCCGGCCGCGCCGAGAAGAACGCGCCTGCGCACCGCCATGTCACGGTTCGCCCAACGCAGCGCGGACCGCGAGTTCGAGGTGTTCGAGTCCGAACGACACATCGACCACCGTGCCGTTCAGAAAGAAGGTGGGCGATCCGCGCAGCCCGATGCGCTCGCCGCTGCGCCTGTGTTCCTGCACGCGTTGGGTGTAGATGCGGTCGGCCATCTCGGCGTTGAAGCGCAGCATGTCGAGTTCGATCGTCTCTGCGCAGCGGGTGAGCTCAGCGAGGTTCAGGTGGGGCGAACGGGTGAACAGCAAGTGATGCATCGGCCAAAATTTGCCTTGCGCCGCCGCTGCCTCGGCGGCCTCGGCCGCCAGTTCGGCGTGCGGGTGCACTTCGACCAACGGGAAGTGCCGGAACACGAACCTCATGCGCTTGCCGAACACCTCGGTCAAGTGGCGAGTCACGGGCTCGGCCTCGACGCACGACGGACATTCATAGTCGCCGTACTCGACCAGCAGCAGCCCGGCATGTTCGGATCCGGCAACGTGGTCTGCGGCCGAGAGGCCCACGATGCGGCCGGGTGCGTCTTCGTTGTTGTTGGAGGTGCTCATCGCGTCGGTTGTAAAGAAATCCGCACGCGTTGTCTGTGTGCCAGCGCACACGGTGCTCGGCCCAGCGGTCAACCGACGGCGATGAAGCGATCGACGCGTGCGGCAGCGAGCTCGCCCATGCGTGCTCTCGCAGCAAAGACCCGAGCGTAGCCCGGGCAAAAGCGGCTGGTCGGTGCGGTGTCGCACACACACGGCGTCGCAAGACGCGAGCTTCGACAATGCGCCGTAAGCTCCGACCATGTCACGCCACCACAGAGAACACCACCGAAGCGACCGCATCGGTTGGCTGCGCGCCGCGGTGCTCGGTGCCAACGACGGCATCGTGTCGACGGCGAGCCTGATCGTCGGCGTGGCAGCCGCGGGAGCCACCCACGGCAACATTCTCGTGACCGGCATTGCGGGGCTGGTGGCCGGTGCGATGTCGATGGCGGCCGGCGAGTACGTGTCGGTGCATTCGCAGGCCGACACCGAAAAGGCCGACCTGGCGCGCGAGCGCGGCGAGCTGCAAAAAGACCCGGCCTCCGAGCACCGCGAACTCGCGGCCATCTACGGCGCGCGCGGCCTGACGCCGGCGCTCGCGCAGCAGGTGGCCGAGCAACTGATGGCGCACGACGCGCTCGGTGCGCATGCCCGCGACGAGCTTGGCATCTCGGCCACGCTCGGCGCGCGGCCGGTGCAGGCCGCGATGGCGTCGGCCGTGAGCTTCGGCGTCGGTGCCGCGTTGCCGCTGGTCGTGGCCGCCACCGCGGGGCCGCGGCTGATCGCCTGGGTCGCATCGACCGCCATCGTCTTCCTCGCGGTGCTGGGCGCGGTCTCGGCGCGGGCCGGCGGCGCGAGCCTGGTGGTCGGCGCGTGGCGCGTCACGTTCTGGGGCACGCTCGCGATGGCGATCACCGCGGGCGTGGGCAGGCTGTTCGGCGCAATCGCGTAGCGCGCCGTGCGCCGCGGTCAGTGCGACACGAGCGAGAACCGGTTCGCGCTCAGCAGCAGGTCACGCGTGACGCCGCCGAGCACCCACTCGCGCAAGCGACTGTGACCATAAGCGCCTGCGACGACCAGGTCGGCGCCTTGGTCCTGGCCGATCGCGTAGAGCGCAGCCGCGTCGTCGCCGGTCGACGGCATCGCAGAGCCTTCGGCCGCGACCCGATGGCGGCCGAGCCACGCGATCACATCCTGCACATGCTTGCGCGCGGCTGGCAGATCGTCCGGGGCGGCGAGCTCGACGATGCTTACCTGGCTCGCGAGCTTGAGCAACGGCAGCGCGTCGGCGACCGCGCGGCGCGCCTCGCGCGTGTCGTTCCAGCCGATCAGCACGTGCGCGAGCGTCAGCGTGCTGGCGGCGGTCGGCACGATCAGCACGGGCCGGCCGGCCTGCATGATGAGCTCGCCCGTGTTCACGGCGCGCGATGCATCGAGGAAGTCGCCGCTGCCGATGCCGGTCAGCACGAGGTCGGCGCAGCGCGCCTCGTCGGCGATGTACGCCGCGAGGTAGGCATACATCTGCGCCGAGCGCCATTCGACGAACGCGACACGCCCATGCAGCGCGGCGCGAAACTCGGCTTCGGCCTCGAGCAGTCCCCTGGCGATCTCGGCCAGGTCCTGCTGGAAGATCTCGCCCGAGACGTAGCCATCGCCGAAGACCAGTTGCATCGGCTGGCGCGCAGCGATGCCGATCACCCCCGCATGGCAGCGCTCCGCGAGCTCGGCGGTGATCTTCAGCAGCCCGGCATTCGAGTGGCCGAGCTGCAGGTGCACCATCAGGGTGGCGTAGCTCATGCAATGTTTCTCCGGAAGAACGTGGGGGCCGAGTGACCGATGCCGGAGGCTGATCGCGGCGTGGGCGCGCGTCTGTGCGCTGCGGCACACAGCGGCGCCCCGGTTGCGGTCGAGCTGCGGTTCAGCGCCGCATCCAGCGGCGCAGCAGGCTGGTGAGGTCGTCGTAGGCGGGCACGCTGGCCAGCGCGATCAGCAAGACCGCGAGCGGCACGGTCGAGACGTAGCCGAGGTGCTTGAATCCGAGCGCGCCCGCGACGCCGCCGACGAAGAAGGCCACGAGCAGCGAACTCAGCACGCGAAGGCGGCCTCTGTCGGCCCTGACGTTGGGCTGCGCCGATGCGCCCGGCGCGTTCCAGTACACGAGCTTGCCGAGTTCGATGCCGAGATCGGTGACGATTCCGGTGATGTGCGTGGTGCGGATCTCGGCTTTCGAGATCTTCGTGATCAGCGCGTTCTGCAGGCCCATGATGAAGCACAGCAGCATCACGGTCGCGGGAACGAACAGCCCGTCGATCCGCGACAACTGCGCCCCCAGCAGGCCGAAGCACAGCAGGAGAAACGCCTCGAACAACAGCGGCAGCGCGTACTCGCTGTGCATCTGCTGGCGGCGCGCGTGGTTCACGAGCACGGCACAGGTGGCCGCGCCGATCAGGAACGACAGCACCGCGCCGAGCCCGGTCAACACCAGGCCGGGCTCGCCGAGCGCGATGTTGTCGGCCATCGACGACACGATCCCGGTCATGTGAGACGTGTACTGCTGCACCGCCAGAAACCCACCCGCATTCGTGGCGCCCGCGATGAACGCCAACGCATAGCCGAGTTGCCGATTGCCCCGAGGCGTGCGTGTGCGGCCGGTCAGCGCCCGTGCGTAGGCGAGTGGCATGGGTCAGGCATCTGTCGAAACTCCGTGGCGACGCATGGCGAAGTATGGCGCGCACGTTCGAGACCTCGGGTCGACCCCGCAGACGCCGCGCTATGTGGTACAGCGCACAGACGCAACCGCGGAAAATCGTCACCCTCGTCGGTGGTCCGAAATCTGCGACCTTCGGGTACCCCCGAGGGCTCGCACGGATGCCGACAGCGCCGTCATGGCTGTTCCCACTCTGGATCGTTGTCCGCTCACGTGGGAAATTGCAATGCTTGTATCGACAGAACCCCCGGTGCCCGGTGCCCACGGCGTGGCCCCGGATCGCCTCGCCGAAGTCACGCGCCAGGAAAGCTTGCTCAAGACCTGGGCGCTTCAAAACGCGATCTTCGACAGCGCCAATTTCTCGTGCATCGCGACCGACGCGCACGGCGTGATCCAGATTTTCAACGTCGGTGCGGAGCGCATGCTGGGCTATGCCGCCGCGGAGGTGATGAACACCATCACGCCGGCCGACATTTCCGACCCGCATGAGCTGGTGGCGCGTGCCGCGGAGCTCAGCGCCGAGCTCTCGACGCCGATCGCACCGGGCTTCGAGGCGCTGGTGTTCAAGGCATCGCGCGGCATCGAAGACATCTACGAGCTCACCTACATCCGCAAGGACGGCAGCCGCTTCCCCGCGGTGGTGTCGGTCACGGCCCTGCGCGACGCGCAGGCCGCCATCATCGGCTACCTGCTGATCGGCACCGACAACACGGCCCGCAAGCGCGCCGAAGAAGCGCTGCATCAGGCCGGTTCGCTGCAGCGTGCGATCTTCAACAGTGCCATGTTCTCCAAGATCGCGACCGACGCCAGCGGCGTGATCCAGATCTTCAACGTGGGCGCCGAGCACATGCTGGGCTATGCCGCCGCGGAAGTCATGAACAAGATCACGCCCGCCGACATCTCCGATCCGCAAGAGCTGATTGCACGCGCGAAGGCGCTGAGCTTCGAGCTCGGCACGCCGATCACGCCGGGGTTCGAGGCGCTGGTATTCAAAGCGTCGCGCGGCATCGAAGACATCTACGAGCTGACCTACGTGCGCAAGAACGGCAGCCGCTTTCCGGCGGTCGTGTCGGTGACGGCCTTGCGCGATGCGCGCGAGGCGATCATCGGCTACCTGTTGATCGGCACCGACAACACCGCGCGCAAGCAGGCCGAAGGGGCACGCCGAGAGATGAACGCCGACCTGGCGCGGGCCAAGTTGCTGGCCGAAAAAGCCAACCAGGCGAAGTCGGACTTTCTCTCCAGCATGAGCCACGAGTTGCGTTCGCCGCTCAATGCCATCCTGGGCTTCGCGCAGCTGATCGATTCGGGCGTGCCGGCACCGACGCCGAGCCAGAAAGAGAGCGTCGACCAGATCATGCAGGCGGGTTGGTACCTGCTCGAACTCATCAACGAAATCCTCGATCTCTCGCTGATCGAATCGGGCAAGCTGTCGCTGTCGCCCGAGGCCTTGTCGCTCCCCGAAGTGCTGGCCGATTGCCACGCGATGATCGAACCGCAGGCGCAAAAGAGCGGCATCCGTTTGCTGTTCCCGACCTTCGACGGCGCGTGCTTCGTCAAGGCCGACCGCACACGCGTCAAGCAGGTGCTCATCAATTTGCTCTCGAATGCGATCAAGTACAACCGCGTGGGCGGCAGCGTCGAGGTGGTCTGTCGCGCGCGATCGCCAGAGTGCATGCGCATCAGTTTTCGCGACACCGGCGCGGGCCTGTCGGCCGAGAAACTCGCGCAGCTCTTCCAGCCCTTTAACCGACTCGGCCAGGAGTCGGGCGCCGAGGAAGGCACCGGCATCGGTCTGGTGGTGAGCAAACGGCTGGTCGAGCTGATGGGCGGCGAGATCGGCGCAGAAAGCGTCGTCGGTGTCGGCAGCGTCTTCTGGGTCGAACTGAAGTCGACCGCGGCCCTCGACCTCGGCGTCGATCCGGTCGATTTCAAGGTGCTGGCCGCGGGGGCGACCGCGCCCGGCACGGCGGTGCACACGCTGCTCTGCGTCGAAGACAACCCGGCCAACCTGATGCTGATCGAGCGGCTCGTGGCGCGCCGCCCCGACATCCGGCTGCTGACCGCGCGGGACGGCAACAGCGGCATCGAGATCGCGCGCGCCTCGAAGCCCGACGCGATTTTGATGGACATCAACCTGCCCGGCATCAGCGGTCTGATGGCGCTCAGAATCTTGGCCGAAGACCCGCTGACCGCGTCGATCCCGGTGATCGCGCTGAGTGCGAACGCGATGGCCCGCGACATCGAGAAGGGCCTGGAGGCCGGTTTCTTTCGCTACCTCACGAAGCCGATCAAGGTCGAAGAATTCATGGAGACGCTCGACATGGCGCTGAAGTTCTCGAAAGCGGGCGCGACCGGCGCAACGGCCGAGGGCGCCGCATGATGCTCGGCGCCCACGACATCCTGAACGCCGGCCTGCTGATCGTCGACGACCAGGAGGCCAACGTCAGGCTGCTGGAGCGGGTGCTGGGTGAAGCGGGCTATGCCAACGTGTCCTCCACGATGAAGCCTCAGGATGTTCTGGCGCTGCATCGCGAGCACCGCTACGACCTGATCCTGCTCGATCTGCAGATGCCCGCCATGGACGGCTTCGAGGTGATCGAGGCCCTGAAGCAAGACATTGCCGACAGCTACTTGCCGGTCATCGTGCTCACCGCCCAGCCCGCGCACAAGTTGCGCGCGCTGCAAGCGGGCGCGAAAGACTTCATCAGCAAACCGTTCGACCTGCTCGAAGTCAAGACCCGCATTCACAACATGCTGGAGGTGCGGCTGCTCTACAAAAAACTCGAGAACTACAACGAGCTGCTCGAACGCGCGGTGCGCGAACGCACCGCCGAGCTACGCGCGAGCGAAGCGCGATTCCGGCGCCTGACCGAACTCGCCTCCGACTGGTACTGGGAGCAGAACGAGACCGGCGCCTTCACGCAGGTCTCAGGACCGGTGCTCGAGATGGTCGGCATCGGTATGCCGGCGTTTTTGGGCGAGCCCGGCGGGGGCGGCGCGACCGGCTGGAACGAGGTCGAGCGCCTGGCCCTGCAGGCGAAGATCGCCGCCCGCCAACCGTTCCTCGACTTCGCTTTCAGCCGCGTCAACGCGAACGGCTCGGAGCAGCACTTTCGGGTCAGTGGCGAGCCGATGTTCAACGAGGCCTGCCGCTTCACGGGATACCGCGGCATCGGCGTCGAGGTGAGCATGGGCAGCGAGACTCCACGGCTGCGCGGCGCCTGATGGAAACGGTGCACAGCCCGCATCAGAACCATCTGCTCGCGGCCCTGCCGGCAGCGACGTTCGAGTCGATCGCCGGGCAGCTCGAACTCGTGCCGATGTTGCTCGGCGACATGCTCTACGAACCCGGCGAGCAGTTGCAGCACGCCTACTTTCCGACCACCTCCATCGTCTCGCTGCACTACGTGACGGCGACCGGCGCCTCTTGCGAGACCTCGGGCGTGGGCAACGAGGGTGTCGTCGGCGTCTGCTTGTTCATGGGCGGCGACACGACGCCGAGCTCGGCCGTGGTTCAGACCGCGGGCCATGCCTATCGCCTTCAGCGCCACTTCTTCAAGCAGCAGTTCGACGGCGTCGGCAAGTTGCGCACCGCGCTGCTGCGCTACACGCTGGCGCTGATTGCGCAGGTGGCGCAGACGGCGGTGTGCAACCGGCACCACTCGATCGACCAGCAACTGTGCAGGCTGCTGCTGTTGACGCTCGACCGCATTCCGGCGGGTGAATTGCAGATGACGCAGGAACTGATCGCTGGCCTGCTCGGCGTGCGCCGCGAGGGCATCACCGACGCCGCGGGAAAGCTGCAACACGCCGGGCTCATCCGCTATCGGCGCGGCCACGTCTCGGTGCTGGACCGGGCTGGACTGGAGGCGCGCGCCTGTGAATGCTACGGCGTCGTCAAGACCGAAATGACCCGGCTGCTGACGACGCCGTTGCACCTGCAGGAGACCCCATCATGAACGACCGGATCTCCCACATCCTTGCGCAGATGGCGGCGCTCGACGCGGAGCTGCGCACGGCCGTGCATGCGCAGGAGAGCCGGATGTTTTTCCGGATCGACGGCAAGCGGGTGGAGTTCGAGCGCTCGGTCAAGGCCGCACACCGCAAGCTCAAAAAGAACTTCTTCCGCTGGCTCGTGACCGACCGACCGCAAAACCTGATCACCGGCCCGCTGATCTACGGCATGGCGATACCGCTGCTGATGCTCGACGCGTGCGTGAGCTTCTACCAGTGGGCCTGCTTTCCGGTCTACGGCATCGCGAAGGTCAGGCGCAGCGACTATCTGGTGTTCGACCGCCGGCACCTCGGCTACCTCAACTTCATCGAGAAATTTCACTGCACGTACTGCGAGTACGGCAACGGTTTGATGGCCTACATGCGCGAGATTCTGGCCCGCACCGAGGCCTACTTCTGCCCGATCAAGCACGCCCACAAGATTCTCGGCACGCACGCGCGCTACGACCGGTTTCTCGACTACGGCGACGCCGCCGACTACGAAGCGAAACTCGAGGCGTTTCGGGTCGCGCTCGGCAAGGTCGATTGAGTTCGGGGCCGGCATCGCGCCGGCCGTTCGGGCAGGGGAAGTCGTCGAGGTCGATGTGTGCCATCGCACAGACGCGACCAGTCGCAGCGCCGAGCATGCATTGCTTGGGGTGGCGAGCGGCGTCACCGCGCCGAACCCGAACCGAAACCCCCGATGGAAACACTGCACCGACTGCTCGCTGCCGAACCCTTGCTCGCGCTGTTCGCGACCATCTCGCTCGGCTACCTGGTCGGCAAGATCAAAGTAGGCAACTTCGTCCTCGGTGGCATCGCCGGCACGCTGCTTGTCGGTGTCGTCATCGGGCAGGCCGGCGTCAATGTCAACCCGGGCATCAAGGCGGTGTTCTTCGCGCTGTTCATCTACGCCGTCGGGTTTCAAGGCGGGCCGCAGTTCTTCCATGCGCTGAACCGGCGCTCGCTCAACCAGCTCATCTCTGCCTTCGTGATGTGCGCGACCGGGCTGCTGTGCGTGCTGCTGGCGGCCTGGGCCTTCGATCTCGACCGCGGCATGGCGGCAGGGCTCGCCGCCGGCGGCCTGACCCAGTCGGCCATCATCGGCACCGCCGGTGACGCGATCGCCCGGCTCGACTTGTCGCCCGAGCTGATCAAGACCATGCAGACCAACGTCGCGGTGGGCTACGCGGTCTGCTACATCTTCGGCTCGCTCGGGCCGATCATCATGGTGACCTGGTTCCTGCCGATGGTGATGAAGTGGGACATCCGCGCCGAGGCGATCAAGCTCGCGGCTGCGATGTCGGGCGGCAAAGCCGAGCTCGACCCAGGCCAGTTCAACGCGGTGCACGCGATCGACACCCGCGTCTACGCGATTGCAGCCGGCAGCCCGGCCACGGGCAAGACGGCGTTGGCACTCGACGAGGAGATGTCCGACGCGGCGGTCGAGTCGATCTTTCGCGAGGGCAAGAGCCTGGAGCTGACGGATGCGTCGGTCGTGCAGCCGGGTGATTTCGTCGCGATGACCGGGACGGTCGAGGTCTTGCAAACGCTCGCATCGTCGATCGGCAAGGAGGTTGCCGCACCGGCCGGTCTGAGGCTCGTGCAGGAGAGCCGCGAACTGATCCTGACGAACCGCGCGCTCAGCGGCCGGGCCGTGGGCGAGATCCACGACCACGCCAATGTCGAAACGCGCCACGGCGTGTTCCTGACCCAGGTCAAGCGCATGGGCCTGGAGCTTCCGGTGCTGAACAAGCTCGCGCTCAAGAGCGGCGACGAACTGCACTTCACCGGCAGTCCGCGCGACCTCGACCGGGTGCAATCGCGCATCGGCTACAAGATCAGCGCGGCTGCGGCGACCGACTTCGTCTTCTTCGGTCTCGGCATGCTGATCGGCATCCTGATCGGGATGATCCAGTTCAGGCTGTGGGGCATTCCGATGTCGATCGGCAGCGGCGGCGGGTGCCTGCTGTCGGGCCTGTTTTTCGGCTGGCTGCGCAGCGTGCACCCGAAGTTCGCGGCGCTCCCCGTGGGGGCGTCGAACTTCTTGCGCGATTTCGGACTGGCGGTGTTCGTCGGCATCGTCGGCATCGCAGCCGGCCCGCAGGCGCTGGTCGCGATCCGCCAGTCGGGCCTGACGTTGCTGATGCTCGGCGTGTTCGTGACGCTCGTGCCGCAGATCGTCACGTTCTTCTTCTCGTACTTCGTGCTGCGCATCCGCAACCCGATCGAGGCGCTCGCCTGCGTCGCCGGTGGCCGCAGCGCGAACCCGGCGTTCGCGGCCCTGCTCGCCAAGGCCGGCAACGCCACCCCCGTCGTCTCGTTCACGGTGACCTACGCGGTCGCGAACGTCTTTCTCACCCTCTGGGGCCCCGTGATCGTCGGCATCGTCAAGACGAACGCGGGCCCCTGAACCACCGCAGGTACCGCCCCATGGCAGCACAGCACGACTACAGCAAATTCGCCGCCTTGAGCCCCTTCGAGCTCAAGGATCAACTGATCGCCGTCGCCACCTCGGATGCGCAGCGAATGATGCTGAACGCGGGCCGCGGCAATCCCAATTTCCTGGCGACGCTGCCGCGCTGGGCGTTCCTGTCGCTCGGCGATTTCGCGCTGCGCGAAGCGGAGCGTTCGTACTCGTACCTCGACAGCGGCTTCGGCGGCCTGCCCGAGCGCGCCGGCATCGTCCAGCGTTTCGATGCCTACGCCACGGCGCATCGGCTGACCGACGGCGTGCGCTTCTTGCGGTCGTCGCTGTCGTACGTGAAAGACCAACTCGGCCTCGACCCCGAGGCGTTTCTGTTCGAGCTCGTCGGCGCCTTCCTCGGCTGCAACTACCCCGTGCCACCACGGATGCTCGTGAATGCAGAGCGCATCGTGAAGGCTTACCTGGCGCAGGAGATGTTCGGGCCGATGGCGCCGAGCGGCGAGTTCTCGGTCTTCGCGACCGAAGGCGGCACCGCCGCGATGACCTACATCTTTCAGAGCCTGCGCGTGAACCGGTTGATCAAGCCGGGCGACAAAATCGCGATCGCGACGCCGATCTTCTCGCCCTACCTGGAGATCCCGACGCTCGACGAGTACCGGCTCGGCATCGTCGACATCCGCATGGACGAGCACGCCGACTGGCAGTTCCCGCAGGCCGAGCTCGACAAGCTGCTCGACCCGGCGATCAAGCTGTTCTGCCTCGTCAACCCGAGCAACCCGCCGTCGACCAAACTCGGCGACGCCGCGCTCGACCAACTGGCCTCGCTGGTCACGACCCAACGGCCCGACCTGATGATCGTCACCGACGATGTCTACGGCACGTTCGCCGACGACTTCGTCTCGGTCTTCGCGAAGTGCCCGCGCAACACGCTGTGCGTCTATTCGTTCTCGAAGTTCTTCGGCGCCACCGGCTGGAGGCTCGGCGCGATCGCGCTGCACGACGACAACGTGTTCGACGCGGCATTGTCCCAACTGCCCGAGCCTGAATTGGCGATGCTCGATGCGCGCTACTCGAGCTTGACCACCGAGCCACGCAAGGTCGCCTTCATCGATCGGCTGGTCGCCGACAGCCGCGCGGTCGCGTTGAACCACGTGGCCGGGTTGTCGGTGCCGCAGCAATTGCAGATGACGCTGTTCGCGTTGAACGGCCTGATGGACCGCGAGCACCGCTACAAGGCGAGCGCCAAGCAACTGATCCGCAACCGCTACCGCACGCTGCTGCGCAACATGGGTGTGCCGGCGTCTAGCGGGCCCAACGATGTCGACTACTACACCTTGATCGACCTGCAGGAGATCGGCGGCAAGCTGTACGGGCCGGCGTTCGAGGCCTGGTTCGTGAAGAAAGATCTGGGCACCAGCTTTCTGTTCCGGCTCGCCGAGGAGACTGGCGTCGTGCTGTTGCCCGGCAACGGTTTCGAGGTGGTCAACGCCTCGGCGCGGGTCTCGTTGGCCAACCTGACGGAGATCGAGTACGCCTCGATCGGCAAGTTCACGCGGCGCGTGCTCGACGAGTACCGTGACGACTTCGAGGCGCTCCGCAAGAACCGGTAGCGGGCGTGTCGGTGCCAGCGGCGCAGGGTTGCCGACCGGGCAGCAAGTGATGTAAAACGGTGCCCGAAGCCGGCACGGTCGGTACATCCGTTTGCCCATCGACCTCACGCACCGAAGGCGCCCATGACCGAAGATTCCGTTCGGGTGATCGTTGTCGACGACGTGCCCGCCGCCGCTCAAAAGCGCGCGCTGCTGCGCAAGCTGCCGCCGCCGCGCCATGCCCTGCCGGCATTGCAGGTGTGACCGTGGTGCCGGCCGATGCGTCGACCGCCCTGCAGCACAGCCACGACCGGTTTCGGGCCGCCACGCAAGCCATCGGCGTCATGTGGACCAACAGCGCCGATGGCAACATGACCGGCGAGCAGCCGGGCTGGGCCGGGCTGACCGGGCAGTCGCAAGCCGAGTACAGCGGCTTCGGATGGGCCGCCGCCGTGCACCCCGACGACGCCCAGCCCACGATCGACGCCTGGAATCAGGCCGTGGCCGAACGTCGCCTTTTCGTCTTCGAGCACCGCGTGCGCCGACCGACGGCGTCTGGCGCAGGTTCTCGATCCGCGCGGTGCCGGTGATCGAAAACGACGGCTCGCTGCGCGAATGGGTCGGTGTGCACATCGACATCACCGACGCCACGATCGCCGCCGATGCGCTGCGCGCGGCCGACCAGCGCAAGGACGAGTTCCTCGCGACGCTCGCGCACGAGCTGCGCAACCCGCTCGCCGCGATCCGCACGGCGGCCGCGCTGCTGGTGCGTGCCGACCTGCCGCCCGAGCGGGTGACCTGGGCCAGCGGCATCGTCGCGCGCCAGAGTCGAATCATGGCCTCGTTGCTCGACGAACTGCTCGACTTGTCGCGCTTCCGGAGCGGCAGCGTCGCGCTGCAGCCGGAGCGCGTCGACGCGGCGTCGCTGGTCGAATCGGCGGTCGAAACCGTTCAACACCTGATCGACGCGAAAGGCCACCGGCTGTCGGTGCAATTGCCGCCATCGCCATCGCCTTTGCTGCTCGAGGTCGACCGGCTGCGCACGACGCAGGTGCTGATCAACCTGCTGACGAACGCGGCCAAGTACACCGACCCCGGCGGCCGGCTGACGATCGCTGCGGCCGGCATCGATGGGTCGGCCTGCTTCCAGGTGATCGACAACGGCATCGGCGTCGCGCCCGAATCGCTTGCCGAGATCTTTGCGATGTTCGCGCAAGTGCGCAGCGAATCGGACCGCTCCAGCGGCGGCCTCGGCATCGGCCTGACGCTCGCCAAGCGGCTCGTCGAGTTGCAGGGCGGCCGCATCGAGGCCCACAGCGACGGGCTCGGCCGCGGCAGCGTCTTTCGGGTGCGCCTGCCGGTGGTGCGCGATGCCGATGAACCTCAGGTGCCCGGCCGCACCATCTGACAAGAGGTCGGTTGCGAGGCGACGTAGGCGTCCCAGACGGCCTCGGAGCGCAAACCGTAGCCGGTGTTCTCCGCGTCGTACTTGACGCCCGGGCTGCCCTGTTTGGCCCAGATGCCGAGGTACAACGGCACCGGGTGCGCCTGCCTGCGCGCGGATGCGGGGCTGTCAGCGGCACCCGTGGCGCATTTCATGATGCCAGAGTCGGGCCCGGCGGCGCGTGCGGTCTGCTACCGTTCATGCGCGCTTCGGGATGATCCGGCAGCGCCGAATTCGAGCGAAGGAACGTGGCCATGAACACCCCCTGTGTGACCTGCAACATCGACGGCGAGATCGCCGTGATCGCGATGAACAAGCCGCCGGTCAACGGCCTGGGCTTCGAGCTGCGCAGCGGCATCGTCGACGCGCTCGACGCCGCGAACGCGAATGCCGCGGTCAAGGCGGTCGTGCTGACGGGCACGCCGCGCGCCTTCTCGGGCGGTGCCGACGTGACCGAGTTCGGCACGCCGAACGCAGCGCGCGAGCCGAACCTGCGGGTCGTGATCGCGTTGCTCGAGGCGAGCCCGAAGCCGGTGGTCGCGGCGATCGCCGGTCAGTGCCTCGGCGGCGGGCTGGAGCTTGCAATGGGCGCACACTTTCGCGTCGCGCTCGCCGATGCGTCGCTCGGCCTGCCCGAGGTCAAGCTCGGCCTGCTGCCGGGCGCCGGTGGCACGCAGCGCCTGCCGCGCCTGATCGGGCTCGAGGCCGCGCTGAACATGATCGTCTTCGGTGCGCCGGTGGCCGCCGCCAAGTTCAAGGGCACGCCGCTGATCGACGAGGTCATCGACGGCGATCTGCTTGCCGGTGCGACCGCGTTTGCGCGCAAAGTCGTCAGCGAAGCACGGCCGTTGAAACGCGCACGCGACATCGAACTGCGCGAGCCGAACGCGCAGGCGCTGCTGCAGTTCGCGCGCAACACGGTCGCGGCCGGCGCGAAGGGTTTCCCGGCGCCGCTGAAGTGCATCGACGCGGTCGCGAACGCGGTTGGCTTGCCGTTCGACGAAGGCCTGCGGCTGGAGCGCGAGGCGTTCATCGCGCTGATGGCCACACCCGGATCGCGCGCGCTGCGCCATGTGTTCGCGGCCGAGCGCGCGGCCGCCAAACTGCCCGATGTGCCGGCCGACACGGCGCTGCGCGAGATCGCGAAGGTGGGCGTGATCGGCGCCGGCACGATGGGCGGCGGCATCACGATGAACTTCTTGAATGCCGGCATTCCGGTGGTCTTGCTCGAGGCCAGGCAAGAGGCGCTCGACAAGGGCTTGGCCACCGTCCGCAAGAACTACGAAAACTCGATGAAGAAGGGCAAGCGGACACCGGCCCAAGTCGAGCAGCGCATGGCGCTGGTCACGCCGACGCTGGCCTACGACAGCTTCCGCAATGTCGATCTTGTGATCGAAGCCGTGTTCGAGAACATGGACGTGAAGCAGACCGTGTTCCGCACGCTCGATGAAGTGTGCAAGCCGGGCGCGATCCTCGCATCGAACACCTCATACCTCGATCTGGACAAGATCGCGTCATTCACGAAGCGCCCGGAGGACGTGATCGGCCTG
>JANMWQ010000324.1:0-4068 GCA_031394085.1 Rhizobacter sp.
GGGCAATGAGCGCGGTAGTTGAACCTCTTCGAACAGGCCACCGGAAGCGTTGACGACGAGTGCGCGCATCGAGTGAGTCTTGGTCATGAGAGCTCCTGGGTTGATGGTGGTCGAGAACTCGGCGAGGGAAATGACACGCCGGAGAGCCGCCCGCACGCGATCAGCAATTTCTCTTGCACCGACGGATCGTTCGCCGAAACGTGGAAGGCCTGCAGTCGCTGGTGATAGAAGTATTCGCCGGTCACTCTCGCTGCCGAGTCGTCGCTGACAGCGAGCCACGCCTGCGTCGTCGGCGCGGCCTCGAGATCATCGGGCGCGTCGGCGCCGCCCATCCTGGTTGCGACCCAGCCGGGTTCCAGTGCGTTGGACAGCACCTCCGGCCAATGCCGCGCCACCGCAAATGCAAGCATCGCGTCGTGCAGCTTCGAATCCGAGTAGGCCTGCGTGCCGTTCCAGGCGCGGTCGGCCCACGTCAGATCGCGCAAGCTGGCGTCGCCACTGCGGTGCAGCCCGGAGCTGAGGTACACGAGCCGTTTGGGGCGGTGCATCAGTGCCGTGAGCACATAAGGCGCCAACGTGTTGATCGCGAACACGTGCGGCAGTCCGTCTGCGGTGACGATGCGCTCGGGTTCACGGTAGCCGACCGCCGCGTTGTGGATGACCGCATCGAACGCGCCGAGCGCATTCGCCTGCTCGGCCACCGAGCGCATGTCGTCGAGGCGTGACAGATCGCCCACGAGTGCGCCGTCGGCGCCGGGTGCGCCGGCCATCGCATCGAGCGCACGCTGCGCATGGCGCGCATGCAAAACGACGCGATGCCCTTGCGCGATCAGCAGCCGTGCGGCCATCCGACCCAGGCCGTCGGCCGATCCGGTGATGAAGATGCTTGCCATCTGACTGTCCTACGCACAAGTGCCGCGGTGAACGGCGACGAGCTCCCGCAGCACGGTTGCGAGTTCGATGTCGCCCTTCAGTGCACCGGTCGGCATCGCGAAGTCGATCCAGCCGCTGTTGAGCCCGTCGAGCATCTCGATGCGCGCGCTCGGATCGACCGTGCCTTGGGCCTTGAACAAAGCCTCCCAATCGCGCCGGGGCACGAGTGCGGCGTGTACATCGCGGCCGAGCGCGGCAGCGAGGCCGGCGGCGATGTCGTTGGGCGAACAGCGACGCGGGCCCTCCAGCTCGACCACGCGGCGACCGGGCGGCGAGTCCAGCAAGAGCATCGCCGCGATGCGCCCGATGTCGGCAGTGGCGACCATCGGAAAGCGCCGGTCGAGCGGCTGCAAAAAGCTCGGCATCACGCCGGTCTCAGACGCGGGGCCGATGTCCCACGCGGCGTTCTCGAAGAACCACGCGGGGCGCAAAACGACCAAGGCGCCGGCGAACGAGGCCAGGGCTTGTTCCAGCAGACGGGGCTGCGTGATGAGGCCGAGCCCGCTCGATTGCTGGCCGCCGATCGACGACAGCGCGACGACTTTCGGAACCGCTGCCGAAGCGAGCGCCCGGGTGATCGCCGCGGCTGCGGCGCGCGCCTCGGAGAAGTCTGCCGAGGGCGCGAAGTTCGCCGGCACCAGCACGAACGCGCCGTCGACGCCAGCGAAGGCGCGGGCGAGCGCAGCGGCGTCGGTCAGGTCGGCCTCGGCGGTTTCGCAGCCGAGATCGATCCAGGGTTGTGCCTTGCGCAGGTCGCGTACCACGGCGCGAACCTGGCGCCCTTGCGCGAGCAGATGGCGGGCCACGGCTGCGCCCACTTTGCCGGTGATACCGGCCACGGCGTAGGTCATGAGCGTGCTCCTCGAGGGGCTTCGCGCGGCGCGTACTGCGCCTCGCCGTTGCCGTACGACCAGTTGTCTTTGCTGACTTCCACCAGGTTGATGCACACGTCCTCGCGGCGCATGCCGAGGCGATCGTGCAGGCCATCGGCGATGCCTTCGTACAGCGCGCGCTTCTGATCGAGGCTTCGGCCCTCGTTCAACGTGATCTGAACGATCAGGCAATCGGCGGAGCGTGCAATGCCGAGGTAGGTGGGGTCGATGACCAGGTCGGTCGGCGCGTGCTCGGTGATGACCTGAAAGCGGTCGTCCTTCGGCACGTTGATGGTGAGCAGGGCGTCGTAGACGACTTGCCCGATGGCGCGGCGGTATTCGGCGGGCTTGCCTGCGGCAAGGTCGATGCGAACGAGTGGCATGGTGTTTCTCCGGTGGGGTGAGCTGGTTTCAGACGGGGCTTGCCGCGTCGAAATCGGTCGACTCGCTCAGGTGGCGCCACTTCTTGTCGGACTCCGTGCGGGCGCGGTCGGCGGCCTCGACGATGCGCACCGCATCGCTGCCGAGCAGCAGGCGCAGCGGCGGGGCGTCGAGCGTCGCGAGCAACAGAATGGCGGCTGCGGCCTGGGCCGGATTGCCGGGTTGCTTGCCGTCGTAGTCACGTTGGAAGCGCGCGGCTGCGCCGACGCTCGTGTCGTACTCCGGCCGGCCGAGGGCCAATGTTGTCGACGACCCCGCGAAGTCGGTCCGAAAGCCGCCAGGCTCGACGATGGTGACCTTGATGCCGAGCGGATTGACCTCTTTGGCCAACACCTCCGAGAAACCCTCGACGCCCCATTTGGCCGCGGAGTAGGGCGCGCGACCGACGGCGCCCACGCGGCCGCCGACCGACGAGAACTGAAAGATGTGCCCGCTGCGCTGTTCGCGCATCACCGGGATCACCGCTTTGGTGAGCGCGATCACGCCGAAGAGGTTGGTTTCGATCTGTGCACGAAAGTTGGCGAGGGTCGTGTCTTCGATCGGGCCGATGTCGCCGTAGCCGGCGTTGTTGACCAGCACGTCGAGCCGGCCGAAAGCGCTCAGCGCCGTCTGCACGGCCTGCGCGATCGCCGCTTCATCGGTCACGTCGAGGGCGACCGCGCGAACCTGGTCGCCGTATTGCGTGACCAGCGCCGAGAGCTGTGCCGGGTCGCGCGCGGTCGCCACCAAGCGGTCGCCCGCTGCCAAAACAGCCTGCGCAATCGCGCGACCCATTCCCCGCGAACTGCCCGTGATCAACCAGACCTTCGACATGCTGAACTCCTGTCTTTGCAATTCGATCGGCAAAGCGTCAGACCTGCGCCAGACCACCATCGACGAACAACTCGATGCCGTTGACGAAGCTGGAGTCGCTCGACGCCAGGAACACCGCGGCATGGGCGATCTCGCTCGGCTGGCCCATGCGGCCCATCGGCACCAGGCTCGCCATCTGGGCCAGCAGGCCCGGCAGCGCCTCCTTGGTGGGCGCCAAGTCCGCCATGGCGGGTGTCATGGTCGGGCCGGGGCTGACGATGTTGACGCGAATGCCGCGCTCCTTCAGCTCGAGCAGCCAGCTGCGTGCAAAGTTTCGTACCGCGGCTTTCGCGGCGCCGTAGACGCTCAGGCCAACCGTGGCCTTCGTGCCGGAAATCGAGCCCACCAAAATCACCGACGCACCCTCAACCAGCAGCGGCAAGGCTTTCTGAACCGTGAACAACACGGCTTTCACGTTGCGGTCGAAGATCTCCGCGTAGTGCGCCTCGGTCACGGCTGCCAGGGGCACAAAGCTGCCGCCGCCCGCGTTCACGAACAGCACGTCGAGGCGCCCCGCGCTGCGCTTGATTTCGGCAATCAGGCGGTCGAGGTCGTCGAGCTTCGTCACGTCGCCCTGCACGCCCACCACGTTGTCGCCGATCAGCCGGACGGCGGCATCGAGTTCGGCTTGACGCCGCCCGGTGATGAACACGTTGGCACCCTCTGCGACGAATGCCTGGGCGGTGGCCAAGCCGATGCCCGCGCTGCCACCCGTGATGAGTGCGATCTTGCCTGCCAGCTTTTGGGTCATTTCAATTCTCCGGTCGTGGGGGGATGTTCGAGTGAACGAATTCGAAGTGTCGAGCGGTGCATGGCCCGGCTCGGCTTGAATCGAGTGTGGTGGCGCGTGGAGAAATTCGCGCCTCTACGGAGGGGCAATCGCTTGACCCCCAAAGTGGGCAGAGCGCCGCGCGGGTGCTCGAGTTCTCGTGGCGCTCCTGCCGCGGGGGCAGGGTGCCTGCTAGCTGAT
>JANMWQ010000342.1:0-6545 GCA_031394085.1 Rhizobacter sp.
GTTGAAGGTCTTCACGCAGCCGGGGTTCTTGACGCCGGCCATGAGCGGGTCGATCTCGTAGCCGCCGGGCGTGCTCACATGCAGCGTGAAGCCGAGGATGTCGGCGGCCTGCAGCCAGGTGTTGGCCATGTTGTTGCCGTCACCGACCCATGCGACCACCTTGCCCTTGATCTCGCCGCGGTGCTCGAGGAAGGTGAAGATGTCGGCCAGGATCTGGCACGGGTGGTACTCGTTGGTAAGGCCGTTGATCACCGGCACCCGCGAGTGCGCTGCAAAGGCCTCAAGCTTGGCCTGCTCGAAGGTGCGGATCATCACGATGTCGACCATGCGGCTGATGACTTTGGCCGTGTCTTCGACCGGCTCGGCGCGGCCCAGGTGGCTGTCGCCGGTGGTGAGGTGAACGACCGAGCCACCCATCTGGTACATGCCGGCCTCGAAGCTCACGCGGGTGCGCGTGCTCGCCTTCTCGAAGATCATCGCCAACGTGCGGTCGACCAGTGGCGTGTACTTCTCGTAGTTCTTGAAGCGCTTCTTGATGGTTGCGGCGCGCTCGAACAGGTAGGCGTACTCCTCTGCGCGAAGGTCCTTGAACTGCAGGTAGTGTTTGATCAGGCTCATGCCGGGCTTCATGACGCGCTTGAATTCGGGAACGGCTCGGCGAGGAAGCCTTTGATGATCGGGCACAGGATCGCGACGATCTGGGCGGCCTCGTCCGCGCTCAGGATCAACGGCGGCACCAGGCGGATCACCTTGTCGGCGGTCACGCTGAGCATCAGCCCGGCCTCGCAGGCGCGGTTCAGAATCACGCCGCACGGGCGGTCGAGTTCGATGCCGATCATCAGGCCCTGGCCACGGATGTCGGCCACGCCCACCACGCCTTCTAGCTCGCGCTTCAAGCCGCTCATCAGCGCAGCGCCGACGGTCGCCGCGTTCGCGAGCAGGCCTTCTTCTTCCATGATGCGGATCGTCTCGACCCCGGCGCGCATCGCCAGCGGGTTGCCGCCGAAGGTCGTGCCGTGGTTGCCCGGCCCGAACACGTTCGCGGCCTTTGGCCCGCAGACGATCGCGCCCACCGGCACGCCCGAACCGAGGCCCTTGGCAAGCGGCATCACGTCGGGCAGGATGCCGGCCCACTGGTGCGCGAACCACTTGCCGGTGCGGCCCATGCCGCACTGCACTTCGTCGAGCATCAGCAACCAGTCGTTGGCGTCGCAGATGCGGCGCGCATCCCGCAGGTACTGAACCGTTGCCGGGCGCACGCCGCCTTCGCCCTGAATCACTTCGAGGAATACCGCGACCACGTTTTTGTTCGTCGTCGCGACCTTCTCGATCGCCGTCGCATCGTTCAGCGGCACGCGCACGAAGCCCTCGACGAGCGGGCCGAACCCGGCCTGTACCTTCGGGTTGCCAGTGGCCGAGAGCGTCGCGATCGAGCGACCGTGAAACGCGGCTTCGTAGACGATGATTTCCGGGCGATCGATGCCTTTGTCGTGCCCGTACTTGCGCGCGATTTTCAGCGCGGCTTCGTTGGCCTCCAAGCCGGTGCTGCAGAAGAACACGTTGGTCAGGCCCGACAGCTCGCACAGTTTCGCGGCGAGCTTTTCCTGCAACGGCACGAGGTAGTAGTTCGAGCTGTGAATGATCTTGCCGATCTGGTCGATCAGCGCCGGCACCAGCTTCGGGTGCGCGTGGCCGAGCGTGTTGACCGCGATGCCGCCGAGGCCGTCGAGATACTTCTTGCCGTCGGTGTCCCAGAGCCAGCAGCCTCGGCCATGCGACAACGCGATCGGCAGACGGCCGTAGGTTTTCATCACATGGGGCTCGAGGGAGGCGGGCAGCTTGTCCGGGGCATTCATCGTCGTGTGACTCCACAGGGAAAAGAAAAGAGCGGGCGTGCACGCTCGTCGCACCCCGCTCTAGCGGAATTCTAAATCCGGCCCTTGAAATGCCGATGAACCCGACATGCAAGCCCACCCGACAGCCACGATCCGTGCTGCACTGCAGCATAATCACGGCACCACGGCGTGCGCCGCACGACGGCCGCTGTGGACCGAACGCCCTGCTTGGCCGAGCACCTCCGGCCGTACCGAACCGATGAGCCACCCCCTACCGCGCGAATTCTTCATCCAGGGCGTCACGCTGGATGGTCAGACCTTCCGCCCCAGCGACTGGGCCGAGCGGCTGGCGGGCGCGATGTCGTGTTTCCGTCCCGATGGCGTGCACGGCGGCATCGGCTCGTTCATCGGCTACTCGCCGCTGTGCGTGCCGCGGCTCATCAACGGCGTGAAATGCGTGATCGTCAGCGAGGCGCTCAAGGGCGTCGAGCCGATGGCCTGGGACTTCGTGATGAACTTCGCTCGCGACAACCAATTGCAGCTGACCGAGGCGTGCCTCGTGCAGCCCGACATCAAGAAGGCCGGCTGAGGCGCGCGTTGCGCCCGCTAATGCAAAAGGGCTCGCAGCGCGAGCCCTTCGGGTACCACCCTCGATTCCGATCAGGCGGCTGGAGCAGCCAGCGCCTTGACCTTGGCCGACAGGCGGCTCTTGTGACGCGCGGCCTTGTTCTTGTGAAACAACCCTTTGTCGGCGACCGAGTCGATCACAGCCTGTGCGGTCTTGAACAGATCGGCAGCCTTGGCCTTGTCGCCTGCGACGACAGCCTTTTGCACATTCTTGATCACGGTGCGGAACTTCGAACGCAGCGCCGTGTTGGCCGCGTTGAGCTTCACGTCCTGGCGCACGCGCTTCAGGCCCGAAGCGATGCGCACTGTTTTCTTTTTGGCTTTGGAGGTCGTTGCCATGTCGGTGTAGCTTCTGGATGTGGGTAGAGCCCATGAGTATAGCAATGAACTCGACAGCGCTGCCAACCCGCGCCCGGTCAGTGAGCAGGCGCTATCTATAATCGGTGCGCTCCTTCCCATCCTTGCCCGCGCGCCCGACCCCACGGCGCCTTCCGACACCCCATGAATCTGCTGCGGGCCGCATCCACCATCTCGCTGCTCACGCTGGTCTCGCGCATTTCGGGCCTCGCCCGCGACGTGGTCGTCGCCGGCACGTTCGGCAACAGCGCCTGGATGGATGCCTACAACGTCGCCTTCCGAATCCCGAATTTCTTGCGCCGGCTGTTTGGCGAGGGCGCGTTCCAGCAGGCCTTTGTGCCCGTGCTCGGTGACACCCGGGCGCGCGAAGGCGATGAAGTCACTCGGCTGCTGATCGATGCGGTCGCGACCATCCTGTTCTGGGCGCTGGTCGTGACCTGCATCATCGGCGTCGTCGGCGCGCCGCTGATGGTCTGGCTGATGGCCTCGGGCTTGAAGCAGTTCGACGGTGCGGTCGTGATGACGCAAATCATGTTCCCCTACATCGGGCTGATCTCGATGGTCTCGCTCGCCGCCGGCGTGCTCAACACCTGGAAGCGCTTCGTCGTGCCAGCGGCGACGCCGGTGCTGTTGAACCTCGCGTCGATCGGCGCGGCGCTTTGGCTCGGCCCGCAGTTCGAGCGCTGGGGCATCCCGCCGATGTATGCGCAGGCGGTCGGCGTGATGGTCGGCGGCGTGCTGCAGTTGGCGATCCAGATCCCGGCGCTCAACCGCATCGGCGCACTGCCAACCATCGGGCTGCTGCCTGGCAAGATTCGCGCGGCGTGGGCGCACCCCGGCGTCGGCCGGGTGATGCGGCAGATGGCACCGGCGCTGCTCGGCGTGTCGGTGGCGCAGATCTCGGTCGTGATCAACACGCAGATCGCATCGCACCAGGGCGTCGGCGCGGAGTCGTCGCTCGACTGGGCCTCGCGGCTGATGGAGTTTCCGACCGCGCTGCTCGGCGTCGCGCTCGGCGTGGTGCTGATCCCGCAGCTCTCTGCCGCGAATGGCCGCAAGGACGCCGCCGCCTACTCCGGCCTGCTCGATTGGGGCTTGCGCCTCGTGTTGATGCTGGCGCTGCCGTGCGCCGTCGCGCTGCTGGTGTTCCCGAACGCGCTGCTGGCGGTGCTGTTCCAGCGCGGCGCGTTCGACGCCGCGGCGGTGCACCAGACGGCAAGCGCGCTGATGGGCTACGGCGTCGGCCTGATGGGGCTGGTGGGCGTGAAGATTCTCGCGCCCGGCTACTACGCACGGCAAGACATCCGCACGCCGGTCAAGATCGCGATCGTGGTGCTGGTGCTGACGCAGGTGATGAACGCGATCTTCGTGCCGTACATCGGCCACGCCGGGCTGGCGTTGTCGGTCAGCCTGGGCGCGATGATCAATGCGTTCTGGCTGTTCATCGGGCTCAAGCGCTCGGGTGCGTATGTGCCCGAGCCGGGGTGGTGGGGTTTTTCGCTGCGCGTGTTCGGCGCCACCGCGCTGCTCGGTGCGCTGCTGTTCTGGGCCGAGCGCCGCATCGATTGGATCGGCCTGGCGAACCACCAAGCCCAGCGCATCGGCTGGCTCGCGCTGTGCCTCGGCGCCGCCGCACTGTTGTACTTCGGCGTGCTGCTCGCCAGCGGCCTGAAGCTTCAACAATTCATGCGCCGCGGCTAAACTTCGCACCCATGCCGGGCCCCATCACATTTGAGACGCCGACCGCGCTCGAGTACTTCGCCTCCCTCGTTGCCGACGACGCGAGTTTGTCGCTGGTCGAGGCCGCGGCCGCGATCGCACAAGACGACTTCGCGCAGCTCGACACCCAATCCGTGCTGGCCGAGATCGACACGCTGGCGCTGCGCCTGAAGCAGCGCTTTCCGGTCGATGCGGTGCCGGTGCAGCGCCTGCGCTGGCTCAACCGCTTCTTCTTTCAGGAACTCGGTTTCGCCGGCAACGTCAACGACTTCTACGACGCCGACAACAGCTACCTGCACCGCGTGCTCGAGACGCGCCGCGGCATCCCGATCACGCTGGCGATCCTGTACATCGAGCTGGCTTCGCAGATCGGCCTGACGGCACGTGGCGTCTCGTTCCCCGGCCACTTTCTGGTCAAGCTGCGGATGGCGACCGGCAACCAGCAGGGTGAGGTCGTGATCGACCCGTTCACCGGCCACTCGCTCTCGCGCGACGAGCTCGGCGAGTTGCTCGCGCCGTACAAACGCAGCGGCGGGCTGCAAGGCGAGTTCGACGTGCCGCTCGGCCTGTTCCTGCAGGCTGCGACGGCGCGCGAGGTGATCGCGCGGATGCTGCGCAACCTGAAAGAAATCCATCGCGGCGCACAAGACTGGCGCCGCTTTCTGCAGGTGCAAGAGCGCCTGGTCGTGTTGCTGCCTCAGGCCTGGGAAGAGCGGCGCGACCGCGGGCTCGCCTGCGCCGAGCTCGGCATCGACGCCGCGGCGGCGCGTGACCTGTTGGCCTACTTGGACAATGCGCCCGACGCGACCGACCGTGCCCGCGTCGCCGAGCGCCTGACCGCGCTCGGTCGCGGCGCCGGCGCGCCGCGCCTGCACTGATCCGGCAACGCGCGCCGGTCGCGGCACCGGTGACCCGTAGAATTCCCGCAGCTTCTACAGGGTGCGCGCCACCGCGCCACCCATCACCATGACACCCACCGCCGCGCAACGCCAAACCCTCACCTGGATCGCCCTCAGTGCCGCCCTCGCCGTGTTGGTGTGGCTGCTCGGCCCGGTGCTCACCCCGTTTATCGTGGCTGCCGTGCTGGCTTACGTACTGCACCCGCTGGTCGAGCGGCTCGCACGCCGACGCGTGCCGCGGGTCGTCGCGGTGACGATCGTCGAGGTCGCTGCGATCGTGATCGTGCTGGCGGTGATGTTGCTGATCGTGCCGATCCTGTCCAAGCAACTGCCGCTGCTGCGCGAGCAGATTCCGCTGCTGGCGGATCGCGCGAATACCCAACTCGCGCCGTGGCTCGCGCGCTTCGGCGTCGATGTCGCACTCGACACCGCCAGCATCAAGGCGTTCGTGCTCAAGTACTTGAACACCAACCTCGAGGACTGGACCGCCACCGCGCTGAGCTCGGCGCGCATCGGCGGCAGCATCCTGCTGGCGATCGTCGGCAACGCGTTCTTGATCCCGATGGTGCTGTTCTACCTGCTGATGGACTGGAACAACCTGGTCGCGCGCGTCGCCAGCCTGATTCCGCCGCGTGCCCGCGTACGCACCCACGGCTTCGTCGACGAATGCGACAGCATGCTCGGTCAGTATCTGCGCGGCCAGCTGCTCGTGATGGTGGTGCTGGCCGCGTACTACAGCGCCGGCCTGGCGCTGTTCGGCTTCGACCTGGCGGTGCCGGTTGGCGTGTTCACGGGCCTGGCCGTGTTCATTCCGTACGTGGGCTTCGGCCTCGGGCTGGTGCTCGCGCTGATCTCGGCGGTGCTGCAGTTCACCGGCTGGCACGGGCTGGTCGGTGTGGCGGTGGTGTTCGGTGTCGGGCAACTGTTGGAGAGCTTCGTGCTGACGCCGCGGCTGGTTGGCGAGCGCATCGGCATGAGCCCGCTGACGGTCATCTTCGCGTTGCTCGCGTTCGGCCACCTGTTCGGCTTTGTCGGCGTGCTGATCGCGCTGCCGGTCAGCGCGGTGCTGGTCGTCGCGGTGCGGCGTGCGCGCACCGCCTACGTGGAG
>JANMWQ010000395.1:0-1726 GCA_031394085.1 Rhizobacter sp.
AGCTCGGCGCGATCGACTTCGTCGCCAAGCCCAAGGTCGGCGTGGCCGACGGCCTGCGGCTGCTTGCCGACGACATCACCGACAAGGTGCGTGCGGCCTCGATGGCGCAGATGCGCCGGCCGGCCGTCGCGGCCGCCAGCACTTCGAAAGCGGGCGACAAAGCCACCGCAATCATCGGTGCCCCGGTTGCCTCGATCGGGCGCCTCTCGACCGAGAAGCTCGTGTTCATCGGCGCCTCGACCGGCGGCACCGAAGCCACGAAAGAAGTGCTCGTCAACCTGCCGGCCGATTGCCCGGCGGTGCTGATCACGCAGCACATGCCGGCCGGCTTCACGAAGAGCTATGCGGCGCGGCTCGACGGCCTGTGCCGCATCCGCGTGGCCGAAGCGCGCGACGGCGAGCGCATCCTGCCCGGCCACGCCTACATCGCGCCGGGCGGCACCGCGCACTTGTCGGTCGAACGCTTGGGTGCGAACTACATCGCCCGTGTCGTCGACGGTGAGGCGGTGAACCGGCACCGGCCTTCGGTCGAGGTGCTGTTCAAGTCGGCCGCGCGCGTGGTCGGGCCGAACGCGGTCGGCATCATGCTGACCGGCATGGGCGCCGACGGCGCGAGCGCGATGAAGGAGATGCGCGACGCCGGCAGCTACAACCTGGTGCAAGACGAAGCCAGCTGCGTCGTCTTCGGCATGCCGAAAGAGGCAATCGCCGCCGGCGCCGCACACGAGGTGCTGCCACTCGCGCAGATCGCACCGCGCTTGATCGAGCGGCTGCGCAGCGCGTCAGGCCAGTCGAACCACCGCATCTGACTCTTGCTCCCGCTTTCCCTTGGAAGAGGGCTGGGGTGAGGGCCAAGCGCTGTTCGCTTCACCGTTCGGGCTGAGCCCTTCGACAAGCTCAGGACAGGCATGTCGAAGCCTGTACGCAACTTCACGACCCTTCGACTGGCTCAGGGCGAACGGGGGATGTAGCGCTCGAATGAACAGCGATGCGTGAGGGCGGCCGCGCACATCAAACCAAAAACAACCCCTGCAAATCATTCAGAAAATCGAACCCGCGTTCCGTCGGCCACACGCGCGTGAAATCACGCCCGATCAGCCCTCGCCGCTCCGCAGCATCGAGCCCCTTCGCCACCGCGGCCAGCGACAACCCCGTGCGCTCGGTGAAGCGCGCGAGTTCGAACCCGTCGCGCAGCCGCGTCGCGTTCAGCATGAACTCGAACGGCAATTGCTCGCGCGGCACTTCTTCGTCGCTCGCGACGGCAAAGCCGGCGAGCGCGCGCGCCATGTACTGCGTCGGCTCCTTGAATCGCGTCTGCCGCACGATGCGGTGCGGGAACGAGATCTTGCTGTGCGCACCGGCGCCGATGCCGAGGTAGTCGCCGAACTGCCAGTAGTTCCAGTTGTGCTCGCAGCGGTGGCCGGCGCGCGCGAACGCCGAGACTTCGTAGCGCGCCATGCCGGCGGCTGCGGTGCGCGCCGTGATGAGGTCGAGCATCTCGAATGCGGTGTCGTCGTCGGGCAAGGCCTGCGCACCTGAGGGCGGAAATTTCGCGAACACGGTGTTCGGCTCCAGCGTCAGGTGGTAGACCGACAGGTGCGGTGGCTCGAACGCGAGCGCCTGAGTCAGGTCAGTCTCGAACTCGGCCAAGGTCTGGCCGGGCAGCGCATACATCAGGTCGAGGTTGAAGGTGTCGAACGCGTCGCGCGCTTCCAGCACCGCAGCG
>JANMWQ010000424.1:0-1848 GCA_031394085.1 Rhizobacter sp.
CCGGTCTCGGGCAGGTCGGCGAGCAGCATCTCGAGCACCATGTGCTGGCTCTTCTTGGCGCGAGCGCTGTCGGTCGTGACGACCATGTTCGGCTGCACCGCACGGCAGCAACTCGGTGCCAGCGTGCGCTCGCCTTCGACCTCGACGACGCAGGCGCGGCAGTTGCCGTCGGGCCGGTAACCTTCCTTGAAGCAGAGCGTCGGGATCGCGATGCCTTCGCGCTTCGCAACCGTGAGGATGGTCTCGCCGTCGAGCGCGTTGACGGTCTTGCCGTCGAGCGTGAACGAAACGCGTACCGCTTGCAGGTTCGCCAAAGTCACGGGTGCATTCATCTCAACCTCCGATCTCGTGCGCGAAGTGCTTGACCACGCTGCGCACCGGATTCGGCGCCGCCTGACCGAGCCCGCAGATCGATGCATCGGTCATCACGATGTTCAGGTCTTCGAGCGTGCTGCAGTCCCAGGCCGGTACTTCCATCAGGCGTGACGCCTTGTCGGTGCCGACGCGGCACGGCGTGCACTGGCCGCAGCTCTCGTGCGCGAAGAATCGCATCATGTTCAGGGCCGCATCGCGGGCGCGGTCGGTCTCGCCGAGCACGATCACCGCGGCCGAACCGATGAAGCAACCGTGCAGTTGCAAGGTGTCGAAGTCGAGCGGGTGGTCGGCCAGGCTCGCCGGCAGGATGCCGCCCGAGGCACCGCCCGGCAGGTAGGCGTAGAGCGTGTGGCCCTTGGCCATGCCGCCACAGTATTCGTCGACGAGCTCGCGCAGCGTGATGCCGGCCGGCGCGAGCTTCACGCCCGGCCGCGCCACCCGACCGCTGACGCTGAAGCTGCGCAGACCCTTGCGGCCGTTGCGCCCGAAGCCGGCGAACCAGGTCGGGCCGCGCTGGACGATGTCTCGCACCCAGTACAGCGTCTCGAAGTTGTGTTCGAGCGTCGGCCGGCCGAACAAGCCGACCTGCGCGATGTACGGCGGGCGCAGCCGCGGCTCGCCGCGCTGGCCTTCGATGCTCTGGATCATGGCCGACTCTTCACCGCAGATGTAGGCACCCGCGCCGCGGCGCAGTTCGATGTGCGGCAGCTTGAAGGGTGCCGCCGTCTGCAGCTTCGCGAGCTCGGCCGTGAGCAGCTCGCGGCAGCCGTGGTATTCGTCGCGCAAATAGAGGTAGCAGGCGTCGACGCCGACGACCGCGGCGGCGATCAGCAGGCCTTCGAGAAAGCGGTGCGGGTCGCGCTCGAGGTAGGTGCGGTCTTTGAAGGTGCCGGGCTCGCCTTCGTCGATGTTGACCGCCATCAGGCGCGGCGCAGCTTGCTCGCGCACGATGCGCCACTTGCGACCGGCCGGAAAGCCCGCGCCGCCAAGGCCGCGCAGGCCGGAGTCTTCGAGGGCGGCGATGAGTTCGTTGCCGGCGCGTTCGCCGTTGGTGACCTCGGCAGCGAGCGCGTACCCGCCCGCGGCGCGGTAGGTGTCGAAGTCGACGAAGCCCGGCGCGACATCGGCGCTGCGTTCGCTGACGCCCTGGCCCGCCAGCGTGGCCGGGTCGAACGACGCGCCGGGTGACGCCGCCGGATGCCGTGTAAGCCCGCCCCGCACCGCCGCGACCACCGCCGCCGCGTCGGCGCGCGGCACCGGGCACTGGTGCACCACCGCCACCGGCGCCTGCTCGCAGCGGCCCACGCAGGGCGCGGCGATCACGCGCACCTCGGCACCGAGCAGCGCCGGCAGGCGCGCGAGCAGATCGCGCGCACCGGCCAGCTCGCAACTCAGGCCGTCGCACACGCGTACCGTGATCGCCGCGCCGGTGTGGCCGTCGTGCAGCAACTCGAAGTGGTGATAGAAGGTCGC
>JANMWQ010000434.1:0-4690 GCA_031394085.1 Rhizobacter sp.
CGACCTTGGTGGTACCAAAATCGAGGCCATCGTGCTCGACCCGCACGGCGCCAGCCGGTGGCGCGAGCGCGTCGCCACACCGGCCGGCGACTATGGCGCCACGCTCGCCACCGTGGCCGCGCTCGTCGCGCGCGCAGAGTCCGAGCTCGGCCTGGCCGGCTGCACCGTCGGTGTCGGCACACCGGGTACCGCGACCGCCGCCGGCCTGATCAAGAACGCGAACTCCACCTGCCTGAACGGCCGGCCGCTGCAGCGTGACCTGGCCGAGGCGCTGCAACGGCCGGTGCGCGTGGCCAACGATGCGAACTGCCTCGCCCTCTCGGAAGCCACCGACGGCGCGGCAGCGGGCACATCGGTCTCGTTCTCGGTGATCCTGGGTACTGGCATCGGTGCCGGCATCGTGGTCGACGGGCGATTGCTCGGTGGCCCGAACGGGCTGGCCGGCGAGTGGGGGCACAACCCCTTGCCCTGGGCTTCGGACGACGAACGCATCGGCCCGCGCTGCTACTGCGGCCAGCGCGGCTGCGCCGAGACCTGGCTCAGCGGCCCCGCACTCGCACGCGACCACGCGGCGCACGGTGGCGCGGCGCTGACAGCGCAGCAAATCGGCGAACGCGCCGCACAAGGCGACGCGGCTTGCGAGGCCAGCCTGCAGCGCTACGAATCGCGGCTCGCGCGCAGCCTCGCGCAGGTGATCAACCTGCTCGACCCCGAGGTGATCGTGCTCGCGGGCGGCGTCTCGGGTCTGCCGCGGCTGCTCGTCGACGTGCCGCGCCTGTGGGGCGATTTCGTCTTCAGCGGCGGCCTGAAAGACACGGTGCGCACGAAGCTCGTGAAGAGCCTGCACGGCGACTCGTCCGGTGTGCGCGGCGCCGCCCGGCTCTGGCAAAGCGCGTAAGCCTCGTCTTCGTTCCGAAAGTCGTTCGGAGCCTGCCCTTCGACAGGCTCAGGAGGAACGGGGTCTTCTTTTTGCGAACCACCACCTCGCAAAAATACCGTTCGGGCTGAGCTTGTCGAAGCCCTTCGACTGGCTCAGGGTGAGCGGCGCTTGCGCTCTCTTTGCCCAGGCCAACGTCAAGCCGGCCGGGCGATCCGGGCCGACAAGGCTTGCGACAACGCATCGGCGCTGTCCTGCAGGTGGGCGCGTGTGTCGGCCGCCAGGTTGCCGCGCTGCGAAGCGGCATTGAGGCGCGCCAGCAGCGCCTGCGCCTGCACCCGCACGAGGCTGCGCGCATCGGCGCGGCCGACGCTGCCGGGGCGCAGCAGCATCGCCGCCATGCGGTTCAGGTGCTCGCGCTGCAGCGCGCGGCGCGGCGCCGGAATATCGACCGCGCGGCCGCCGCTGACGAGCGCGATCTCGCTCCAGATGTCGCGCCCGAGCCGCGCGTAGAGCTCCGACAACTGCAGCGCTTCGGTGCGCTGCGCCGCCTTGCTCTGGCTGTCGATGATGCGGGCCGCGACCTCGTCGCCCATCAGCTGGTTCAGCAGCGTGCGCTGCACGCCGAGCAGCCGGTCGGAGACCGAGAAGTCGGTGACGACCGGCGCGCCGGTGCTCAGCGCATCGGCACGTTCCTGGAAGTCGGGCGCGAGACGCCGCTGCAGCGCCGGCGAGACCGCGAGGCTGTCGGCCGCGAACAGGCCGCGCGAGATCTGGTCGAGCGCGTCGCGCTGCGCGACGGCCGAGACCGGCTGCAGCGGGTCGCGCCCCGAACCGGGGAAGTCACGCAACGTGCGCACGCCGCCGATCTGGCGCGCCAGCACGCCGACCGAGCGCGCCACGTCGTTCACGGCGAAGTTGAGCGAACGCCGCAGCACCGCGTAGTCGCGGTCGGGCGAGAGCGTGCGCGTCTCCTGGCGCTTGAAAAGATCGCGCGCGATCGCCAGGCGCTTGGCTGCGTACGCGAGCGGGTCACTACCGAGGTCGAACTGCAGCGCGTCGGGATCGATGCCGAGGAAGTTGTCTTCATCGGTGCCGAAAGCCAACTCGGGCTCGTTGCTGCGCGCGGCGATGCGCTCCAGCGCAGCCTTTTCGCCGGGCAGGTCGAGCGGGCGGTAGGCGTAGTCGATGGCCCAGTCGTCGTACGGGCCGAGGGTGGTCTGGAACGGCGCCACGGGCCGGGCGCCGGGGCTCGCGATGTTGACCGACGCGTACTCCATCACCGAGCCGGTGAGTGCGTGAGTGCGCGTGAACTCGGGGTCGGAAATCTGCTTGTCGGTGTAGATGAGCGAGGCGCGGAAGTTGTGCCGCAGCCCGAGCGTGTGACCGACCTCGTGCATCGTCACGTCTTTCAAATACGCCAGCACGAAGGCCTGCGCCTCGGGGCTGTCGGGGTCGAGCTCGCCGCGCGCGGCGAGCACGTCGAGCGCGTAGCCGAGCTGGTCGGCGGCCTGCTCGGCGTTGTGGCAGGCATGCGCATCGAACGCTTCGCCGCTGGCGGCGCCGCCGAACTGCATCAGCCGGGCCGTGTCGGCCGCGCTGCCGTTCAAGATTTGCGCGCGCGAGGCGCGCTGGTTGCGCGACGAAATGCTTTCGATGCCGATGTTGGCCGCCAGAATTTCGCCGCTGCGCGGGTCGACATGGCTCGGCCCGATCGCACCGAAGATCGGCGCGGCGTTGGTCATCCAGCGCACCGAGGCGCCGCCGTCGAGCGTGTCGAAATCGGCGTCGTCGGGCTGCACCTTGACCTCGATCGCGCCTTTGATGCCGATCTTCTCGAAGGCCTTGTTCCACTCCAGGATGCCGGCCGTGACCACCTCGCGGTACTTCAGCGGGATGGTGCGGTCGAGCCAGTAGACGACCGGCTTGACCGGCTCCGAGAGCGCCGCGGCCGGGTCTTTTTTCTCGAGCCGCCAACGGTTGACGTTGCGCACGATCGGCGTGCGCGCGAGGTCGTCGCTGAAGTCCCAGTACGGCACCGTGAAATAGCCGACGCGTGAATCGGCAGCCCGCGCATGCATCGGCTCGGCCGGCAGCACCGAGATCGAATATTGCGCGGTCACGAACATGCTGCGCGGATCGACCAGCGTGGTCGGCACGGTCGGCACCGGCGCGCCGGGCGGCGTGTTCGGCTGGCGCACCGCGATCGTGCCGGTCGAAAAATGCTGCATCACTTCGAGCGACACGCCCTCGGGTTTGACGCGCATCGCGGTGATCGCCGAATTGCGACCGTCGAAGGCGTAGCCCTGGCGGTAACTGCGCTGCAACTGCATGCCGATGCCGAGCATGTCGTTGACGAACAGCGCGTTCGCGTCGACCAGTACCGACATTCGCTCGGGTTGCGGCTGGCTCGCGACCACCGTGCTCGCGAGCAGGCTGGGCGAGAACGCCGCAGCCACCGCACGGCCTTCGGGCGTGCCGGCACGGGCCGTGAAGTCGGTGTTGCGCGCGATCATCTGCACCTGGTTGTGGATGCGCCGGAACTCGATGACCATCGCCTGGTCCATCAGCCCGCCGAACACGCGCGCCTCGCCGATGCCTGTCGCGATCTTGGGCGACAGGAAGAACGGCTTGTTGAAGTCGCCCGGCTTCAGCTCGATCCAGACCTTCTCGTCTTTCTGGTACAGCGTGAACAACCCGTCGCGCTTCGTTGCATCGCGGATCAAGGTGGCGAACACGGGCGGGCTGCCGGGCGGCGGCGGCGCGAGTTGCGGCGTGCCGGGCGCCACGCCGGAGGCGCTCGACGCGGCACCGGCGACCGGGCTTGCAGCAGGCCGCGGCGCGCTTGGCGCGCTGGCAGAACTTGCCGAACTTGCCGGCCCCGCCGCCGCGACGGCGCTACCGCCGCCCGCCGGGTTCAACGAAGCGCAGCCGCCCAGCAGCGCCAGGGTCAACGTGGCCAACACGGGCCGGGCAAAAGAAGACGCGGTGTGGTTCATCGTGATCCGAACTCGAAAATTGAAAAAGGGCGGCGCGAGACTCGCTCGTGCCGCCCTCGCTGGAGCGCCGATTTTGCCAGCGGCGCACAAAGCCCCGCCGGCAAGTGGTCACTTCAAGGCTTTGTAGCGCAGCCGGTGCGGGCGTGCGCCCTCTTCACCGAGGCGCTTCTTCTTGTCGGACTCGTATTCCTGGTAGTTGCCGTCGAAGAAAACCCACTTCGAATCGCCCTCGCAGGCCAGGATGTGCGTGGCGATGCGGTCGAGAAACCAGCGGTCGTGGCTGATCACCATCAGCGAGCCGGCGAATTCGAGCAGCGCGTCTTCGAGCGCACGCAGGGTTTCGACATCGAGGTCGTTCGACGGTTCGTCGAGCATCAGCACGTTGCCGCCTTGCGCCAGCGTCTTGGCCAGGTGCAGCCGGCCACGTTCGCCGCCCGACAGTTGTCCGACCAGTTTCTGCTGGTCGTTGCCCTTGAAGTTGAACTTGCCGATGTAGGCCCGCGACGGCATCACGAACTTGCCGACGACGATGCTGTCGAGCCCGCCCGAGACGTCTTGCCAAACGGTCTTGTCGGCATCGAGGTCGTCGCGGCTCTGGTCGACGAAGGCCATGCGCGCCGTCGGGCCGATCTTCACGGTGCCCGAATCCGGCTGCTCCTTGCCGGCGATCATTCGGAACAAGGTCGACTTGCCGGCGCCGTTCGGGCCGATGATGCCGACGATCGCGCCGGCCGGCACCTTGAAGCTCAGGTTGTCGATCAGCACGCGGTCGCCGAAGCTCTTCGTGACGTTCTCGAACTCGATCACTTCATGG
>JANMWQ010000552.1:0-20306 GCA_031394085.1 Rhizobacter sp.
GATTCGCGAAGCCAACCTTTCATACCTGATGCTGGCGCAAAGCCTGATCCGCGCCGACAAGGAACAAGCCCTGTTCCGCCTCGGCGTCAGCGAAGAGAGCGCAACGATGATCGGCCTGCTGACGCCCGCGCAGATGATGAAGATCGCCTCCGGCAACACGTTGCTGTGCCGCTTTCGGACCGATGACGACCTGGTCTGGGGCCTGCTGACCAACCACGGCAAGGGCGCCGCGAACGACGTGACGAGCCGCCTTCATGCATCGATCCTGATGGCCGGCCGCCATCAAGAGGCAGCATAAAAGTGGCCCGCATCAAGAGCATCCTGACCGAAGCGAAGCAGATCGAGCGTGCGGTCACGCTGATCAACCTGGGCGCGCGCCTGCAGGTGCTCGAGTCGGAAACCGACATGTCGTACGAGCGGCTGCTTCGGCTCTACAAAGAGGTGTCGGGCAAGTCACCGAGCAAGGGCCAGCTGCCGTTCTCGACCGACTGGTTCATGACCTGGCAGCCCAACATCCACGCCTCGCTGTTTCTCAACATCCACGAGTACCTGAACAAGGTCGCCGAGATGGACGAGATCGACACCGTCATCAAGGCCTACCAGCTCTACCAGGAGCAAACCACAGCGCAGGGCCTGGAGGCGCTGCTCTCGGTCACGCGCGCTTGGCGCCTCGTCAAGTTCGTCGACAACGGCATGCTGACGATGACCAAGTGCGCCAAGTGCGGCGGTCATTTCGTCACCCACCCGCACGAGATCGCCAAGCATTACGTGTGCGGCCTGTGCAGCCCGCCGGCGCGTGCCGGCAAGGGCCGAGCGGCTGGTGGCATCCAGATGCACTGAAGACTCAAGTTCGGGGTCGGCCCGCCGATAACGAATTGACCTGCAGATTTTTCATTGCTTGTCTCCTCCTGGCACGACTGTGTCATTCAACGGGCCCCTCGGGGCCCGTCTTTTTAAGACGCGGCGCAGGCAGGGCCGCTGCGCTGCGCAGACTCACTTCGTGTCGCTCGCGCCGTTCGTGACGCTTGCTGGAGATCGTTCGCTGCCGCAACCGTTGTCAATCCCAGCGGGTTGCGAAGAGTCGGCCGGTGTCGATGATCGGCACGCGCCGGCCTTCGTGTTCGAAGCACGAGAGCGCGATCAACGGCCAAAGGTCGCTGTCCTGCGGCAGCGCGCATTGCGAGGCGTCGCTGATTTGCAGTGTCTGCGGCAGGCTCGCGGTGGCGATGGCCGCGTAACGAATCGGTTGTCCCGCAGCGGTCTGGTAGGCCACCACGAGCGCGTGACGCGCGGGCGCGGCGCCGGCCTTGGGGTGCGCGTTCAGCAGCGCGCACAGATCGAGCAGCACGATCTGCTGCGCCTGCCAGCGCAGCGTGCCCGGCATGTAGTACGGCGCGCCCGGCACGCCGACGATCGCGGGCCGCTCGATGAGCTCGATCGTGGTGTGCACGGGCAGCGCCACGAAGCGTCCGTGGTCGAATTCGAGCAGGCGCGCTGGCGCACCGGCCGCAAAATTTGCCGCCGTCGCAGGCCGTGCAAGTGTGTCGATGGTCATGCCGTCAGTCCGCGAAGGTCTCTTCGTGGCCCTGGCCGGTTGGCGGGTTCATGCAGCCGCCAGCGCATGGCGGATCTGCTGCAGCAGGTCGCGGTCGTTGTAGGGTTTGGTGACGTAGCGGTCGACACCGGCTTGCTCGGCGAGCCGACGGTGCCGGTCTTGAGAACGCGAGGTGACCATGATGACCGGCAGGCCCTTGAGGTCGGCGCGGCCGCGGATGTGCGAGGTGAGCTCGAGGCCGTTCATGTTGGGCATCTCCAGGTCGGTGAGCACGAGGTCGGGCTTAAAGCCGCGCATCGCATCGATCGCGTCGATGCCGTCGCGCGCGGAGGCCACGCGGTAGCCGGCGTCCTGCACCATTTGCAGCAGCGAGTTGCGCACCGACAGCGAGTCGTCGACGATCAACACGCCAGGCACCGCCCGCTGCGCCGGCGCGGCAGCGACAGGCGCCGCGGCGTCGGCGCGCCAGGCGTGGCCCGACGGGTGCGCGAGCAGTTGCACGATGTCGAGGTTCACCGCGATGCTGCCGTCGCCGAGGATCGACAGGCCGGCCACACCGCGCAGGTGGCGGGCGTAGCGGCCCGGGGCCTTGACCAGCAGCTCGCGCGCGTCGACGAGGCGATCGACCGCGAACGCCTGCAGCTGGTCGTCGACCCGCACCACCACCGCGTCGCACATGGCGAGGTCGGTTTCTGCGCTTTGCGGCAGGCCCGCCGCAGCCGCGAGCCGGGTTGCCGGGATGACGCGTTGTCGATGCCGGTAGACCAGCTTGCCCGCGACCTGCTCGAAGCTGCCAACGCCGCGCGGCACCGCCTGCTCGATTTGCACCGACGCGAGCGCGAAGCGCTGCCCCGCGACTTCCACCACCAGCGCCTGCATGGTCGAGAGCGAGGCCGCGAAGCTCAGCTCGATCGTGCAGCCCTCGCCCGGGCGCGAGGTGATGCGGATGGAGCCGTTCATGCCCACGACCCATTCGCGCACGACGTCGAGCCCGACACCGCGGCCGGAGAGTTCGCTGACGGTCTGGCGCGTGCTGAAACCCGACATCAGGATCAGGCGCGCGAGCTCGTCGTCGCTCGCGACCGCATCGGGGGCGAACAGCTCGCGCTCGATCGCACGGCGCCGGATCGCGGCGTGGTCGAGCCCGCGGCCGTCGTCGGTGCAGCGCAGCACCACCTGCTGGCCGCGGCGCGAGAACGCGAGCGTGATGCGCCCGGTCTCGGGCTTGCCCGCGAGGCGCCGCTCGGCGGGGCTTTCGAGGCCGTGGTCGACGGCATTGCGCAGCACGTGCAGCAGCGGGTCGGCGAGGCGGTTGAGCACGTCGCTGTCGATCAGCGTCGCGCTGCCTTCGAGCACCAGCTCGGCCTGTTTGCCGGTGTCGTGGCAGGTCGAGCGAACGTTGCGCTGCAGGCGCGAGCCGAGCACGCCGACCTCGGTCATGCGGGTGCTGATCACGAGGTGCTGCAGGTCGCGGCTCAGGCGCTGCTGGCGGGTGTGGATCGCCGCGGTCTGGGCGATGTCGTCTTCCAGGCGAAGCGCGATGCCTCGAGCGTCGGCGGCTTCTTCCATCAGGGCGTGGGTGGTGCCGTGCAGCGCGCTGTACTGGTCGAGTTCGAGCGGGTCGAGCGCGGCGTTGTCGTCGCGGCGGATGCGCGCGCGCATCACCGAGAGCGAGCGCACGTCGACCAGAGTTTCGATCTCGAACAGGCGCTTTTGCAGGCGCAGGTTTTGCGCCACGAGGTCGCGGGCGCGTTCGGTCAGCGCTTTGAGGCGCGCCTCCATCGCGGCGGTGTGCACCGAGACTTCGCCGGAGACGCGAAAGAGTTCGTCGAGGCGCTGCACGCTGACGCGCAGCGCCGCTGTCGGCGCGCCTGTCACGCTGCTCGCGCTGGTATCGCCGGGTGCGTTGGCCGGCGGACTCGTCGCGGCAGGCGGATTCACCGTCGACCCCAACGGCGCTGCGGTCGCGCGCGTTGCGCCGGTGTCGAGCGACTCGCCACGGTCGATGCGGTTGGCGAGGTCGAGCACTGCCTGCAGCACCCCTTGCGACTGGTGCGGGTAGTCGTCTTCGCCGAGCACGTGGCCGATCATCTGTTCGAGGCAGAAGGCCGCATCGAGCAGCACTTCGGCGGCGACCTTGGCGACCGGGCCGCCCTGGCTTTCGTAGTGCTCGAGGATGTCTTCGAGGTGGTGGCCGAGCGACGCCAGCCCGCGCAGGCCGATGATCGAGCCCGAGCCTTTCATCGTGTGCACGATGCGCTTGGCGGCGATCAGGTCGGTGCCGTCGCCTTCGCCGCTCGCGAGGTTGCGGGCCAGATCGATCAGGTGGCGGGCCTGCTCCGGTGCCTCGTGGAAAAAACCTTCGAGCAGTGTTTGGTCGACATCGTCGGGCACTGCGAGCGCCACATCGGCAGCGCTCGCGAGCACCGGGCGCGGCGCGTCGAGGTCACCGAACGTGGAGTTCGCCTGCGCCGGCATCGAGCCCAACATGTGGGCCACTTTGAGGCCCTGGGCCTCGGCCATCGGGCTGGGCGCGTCGCGCAGCCGATCGACCAGCCCGGCCGCGCTCGAAGGGTCGTCGAGGTGGCGCAGGTAGTGAACCATCAGCGCCGGCCACGCGCGCAAGAAATCGAGCAGCGGCCCGCGCTCGGCAGGCTCGAAAACGGCCGCCAGCAAGGTGTTCTCGACGACGTGTTCGCAGACCGCCTGCAGGCCGGGAAAGCCGGCCATCTCGGCGGCTTCGCCGGTGCGCTGGGCGAGGCCGGCGTATTGGTCGAGCGCATCGAGGAACGCGGGGGCATCGGCGTCGAGCAGCGTCAACGGCCCGAGGCAGCGCCCGAGCTCGGATGCCATGGTCTCGATCTCGACCGCGAGCGCCTCGATCAGGTCGTTGAGCTTCACGTGACGGTCACTTCGCAATGGGCTGCGGGCCGGCGCTCATGCGTCCTGCGGCAGCTTGAACACGTTGACCGACTCGACCAGCCGCCGCGCCGAGACCAGCAGCGAATCGGTCTCTTCGTTTTGGGCGCCGATCTGCTGCGCGGTGCGCTCGTTGGTTTGCCCGATCTGCTGCACCGAGATCAGCAGCTGGGCCGAGGTTTCTTTTTGCGTGGCAGAGGCCTCGGCGATGCGCTGCACCTGGGCGACCAGTTGCGCCGTGATGCCCTGTGTCAGGCGCATCTGGTCGCCGGCGCGCTGCGCCTGCTCCGAGCCCTGCACGATTTGCGTGATGGTGCGGTTCACGGTGTTGATGGTTTCGTTGGTCTCGAGCTGGATGTTGTTCACCAGCGTGCCGATTTGCTGCGTCGCGTTGCGTGAGCTCTCGGCCAGGCGCTGCACTTCTTCGGCCACCACCGCGAAACCGCGCCCGGCTTCACCGGCGACCGCGGCCTGCATCGCGGCGTTCAATGCCAGCACGTGGGTGCGCTCCGAGATCGTGTTGATGAGGTTGACGATGCCGGTAATTTCTTGCGAGCGCTCGCCCAGCCGCTTGATGCGCTTTTCGGTCTCGGCGATCGTCTCGCGGATCGACTCCATCCCCTTGACCGTGCCGTTCACCGTCTCGAGTGCGGCGTTGGTCGCGGTCGTGGCCTGCTCGGCGCTGGTGTTGGACTGGTCCGCGAGCGTGGCCATCTGGTTCGCCGAGTGCGTCGACTCGCCCAGCGATTTGATCATCTGGGTCACGCTCGCGCGCTCGTCGTTCGAGGTCTTGGAGACGAGGTCGGCCTGCGCCTTCACCTTGCCCGATGCCGATTCGACCTGGTTCGCGATGCGGCTCACGTCGTGCAGCACGCGCGAGGTTTCTTCGGCGAGCGCATTGATCGAGTCGGCGACCGTGCCGATCACGTCTTCGGTCACGGGCGCCTTGACGGTGAGGTCGCGCTGCGAGAGCTGGTAGACCGCCTGCAGGATCGACACCACCGAGTTGTTCAGGGTTTCGTTCTCGCTTTCGGCCTTGCGCTGGGCCGCGATGCGCTCCTGCAGCAGGCCGTTCACCGTGCGGCCGAGATCGCCGATTTCGTCGCTCGACCCGATCGCTTGCAACGCTGTGAAGTCACCCTCGCGCACTTGATCGACCGAGGCCTGCAGGCCTCTGACGGTGCCCGTGATGTTGCGCACGATGAGGACCGCGATCGCGAGACCGACCGAAAACAGCGCAAGTTCGCCACCGAGCGCCAGCAGTGTCGCGTTGCGCGCGTCGCGAGCGCGGCGTGCGAGCACGTCTCCCAGCAGCTTGTCGGTGCCGGTCGAAGCTTTTAGCGCCGCGTCACGCGAGACCGATACCTCGCGCTGGTAGGTGGCCGCGTCGATGGTCGGCACGTCGCGGCCGAGGATTTCGCGGCGCGCCGTTTGCATTGCCTGCTCGGTCAGCTGGGTGACCTGCTCGACTTCCGCCGCCATCTCGGTCTTCATCTCGGGCGAAGCGCGCATCGCCTTGCGCATGTTCTCGCCGTAGTTTTTCGCGGCACGCTCGCCTTGCTGAACCCAGGCCAGGATGCGGGCCCGGTCGTCGGCGCGGAGCGCGTCGCGCAGCGACGCGTCGAGGTTGAAGCCCGCCGGTGGCTGCTCGGCCGTCTTGCGAACCCGGGCGATTTCTTCGAGGCGGTCGGTCACCGGGCTGCGCAGGCCTCGAATTGCTTCTTTGAGCAGCGGCAGGTCGACCAGCGCGGCGCGAAATGCGTAGTAGGCCGCAGCGTCCGGGTCGAGGTCGATCAGGTAGTGGGTCGTCAGGTCCTGAATGAACGCGATCGCGTTTTCGACGAGCACGGTGTGCACATCGACCGTGCGCCGGCTGTCGAGCCTGCGGGCTTCGACATCGGCCTTCAGCGCGCTCCACTGCTGCTTGAGCGCGCCGAGCCGGGTGTTCACGACGGCATCCTGGCGCGGGCCGAGTTGGGCTTCGAGGCTCGCGAATGCCTCGTCTGTTTCGGCGGCGGCCTTGGCGCGCGGCGCGGCGCGAACCGTGTCGTTCTGGGCAAAGTAGCTCGAGGCCGTGCGGTGGTCCTGCAGTGCCTGGATCAGCGCTTCGGTGGTCTTGATCGGCGGCAGCCCGGCCTCTTCGGTGCGCACGGTGTCGATCGTCTCGCGGTTGAGCTTGACGACGCTGTAGAGCGGGTACGACAGCAGCGCCAGTGCGATCAGCCCGAGCAGCGCGAACTTCTGCCACAGGCGCAGGTTGCCCAGGACGTACAGCCCCGGTGCGCCGGCCCGGCGAGCGGGTCGATCGTTGGGGTCGTCATCCGGGTGGCTGGCAGCCGCACTCAGGGTCGTGTTCATGGTTACCTCGTGTCGGGGAATTCGGGAAATTCGGGAAACTCGGGAAAAAAGAAGGAAATGCGTGCGGCGACGGCGTCAATGCCGGGCGACGAGCGCCTGCTCCAGGCTCGCCAGCAGCGCCGTGCAATCGAGATCGAACCAGCGCGTGTCGCCGATCTGCACCGACCGGCGCACGACGGCAGCGAACGTATCAGGCACGGCGGCCGGGTCGGCGGCCTGGCTCGCGTCGAAGCGCAGCCGCTCCGGCAGGCCGTCGATCAGGATGCCTGTCGCATCAGCGCCGTGCCCGAGCACCAGCAACATCGGCTTCGCGGGCACCGGGCGTTCGAAGCCGAAGTGGCGCGCCAGATCGAACACCGGCACCAGCCTGCCGTGCAGGTTGGCCATGCCGAGCAGCCAGTCGGGCGCATGCGGCAGCCGGTAGGTGGCCGGGAGTTCGGTGAGCTCGCTGCCATCGGCATAACCCATCATCAGCCGCAACGACCCGATGCGAACGCCTTGGCGAATCTGCTGCGCAGCGGCTGCTTCGAATGCGCTCGGCCCCGCCGCCCCGCCGCCCGTCGCAGGCTCCGGCTCGGGGGCGAGATCGAAGCCACGCCGCAGCGCGGCGGTGGGCGTGAGCTGGGGCAGCGCCACGTGCACGGCGAGCGCCAGGCTCAGGGCCGGTGACGGCACGACGGTCACAGCGCGCGCACTTGCGTGAGCAACTGCTCGTCGGTGTAGGGCTTGGTCACGTAGCCGGCCGCACCCAACATCTGGCCCCAGGCCTTGTCGGCCCGTTGGTTCTTGCCGGTGACCAGCACGACCGGAATGCCCTTGGTCTCGGCGTCGCCGCGCAGCGCGCGCGTGGTGGCGAAGCCGTCCATCTCGGGCATGTTCACATCCATCAAGATCGCGTCCGGCTTGTTGCGCTTGACGGCGGCCAGCGCCTGCACACCGTTCTCGGCCGTGCTGACGCTGTAGCCCGCGGCGCCGAGCAGCCGCTCGAGCCGAACGCGGTCGACCTGGTTGTCTTCGACGATCAAAATGGTCTTGGCCATGCGTGTCTCCTGAGGGCGGGTGAAATGCGAAACGAGAAGGTCAGGCGCCGCGGTTCAACTGCGTGCGCTTCGTGCGCCGCGCTCGGCCGCGACGCCGGGTTCGAGCTGGCGCAGGGCCGATGCGATCGGCAGCGTCGCTGCCGGCCTCTGCGCGGGCCCGGGCGCCAAGTACGGGACGAGTGTTTCGTACAGCAGCGCGGGCGCGATCGGCTTGGTCAGGTAGGCATCGCAGCCGGCCATCTTTGCGCGGATGCGATCGAAGGGCGACGCCTTGCTGGTGAGCATCACGACCGGCAGCACGCCGATCGATGCTTTCAGGCTTTTGATGCGCCGGCAGCCTTCGTAGCCGTCCATGTCGGGCATCAGCACGTCCATCAACGCGCACTGGAAGTGATTGGCTCCGACGGCGCCTAGCGCTTTGAGTGCGTCGCTCACGCAGCTCGCTTGCGAGACCAGCGCGCCGCGCGCTTCGAGCAGCGAGCGCAAGTGATTGCGCACCGCCAGGCTGTCGTCGACCACGAGCACACGCGAGGCGCGGGGCGGTGTTGCGACGGGGGTCTCGAAACCGGGTGACGTGGGCTGGGCTTGCGCACCACGCGTCTGCTCGAGCGCACGCGCCAGAAGCATCGGCAACAGCGGCCACTGGACCGGCCGCTGCGACTCGGTGTGACCGGGCCGCGGCTGCTGTGAGTCGATCCAGATCGTTTTCTTGCGGGCCAGCCAGGGCCGCGCTTCGACCCAGGTCACGGCCTCGGCATCGGAGCCGTCGATGATCATCAGATCAGCGTCGGCCACGTCGGCCTCGGGCACCAGAGCGAGCCGGGGCAATCGCCGCTGCGAGAGCCGTACCGTGCCTTCGAGCAGCTTCTTTTCGGTGTCGTTGAAGCCGCGCACGAAGAGTTGCAGCGCCGGCGGCAGCGTCGCAGGCGTGGGGACCGCAGGTGGGAGCGGAGGCAGCGGCGCGCGCGCGGCGACCGCGTCAACCGCGCGCGACGCGTCGGTGGAGCGGCGCCGGTGCAGCGAGAAGCGCGCGACAAGACCGATGCCGGCATCGGTCGCCCGGCGCAGCGGCCCGTGGGCGCGCGGCGGGGCGACGAAGGCGACGGCTGCCCGCGGTGCCGCGACGAGCGCCAGCGCGCCGGGCAGCTCATGCAGCGCCATGGGAACCGTGTCGGCGAAATCATCCGGCGCGTGCGTACCGTTCTTCATCGTCGCTCATCCTCTTGTGGGGTGGCCATGGTGTTCGCTCTGGCGAACCTTGGACACCTCCGCTTTTTTTGTGCGCCGGTCGTTCGCCGGGGCATGAATGCGATCGACTGCTGTTTCGATGGCGCTTCGCGGACGCACTGCGGCGACTTCGCCCCCGATTAAACGCGGGCAGTCGGAGCGCGTCCGTGAAAATCTGCAGGCGCGCAAAACGCAATTCGTCGAAATGCGGTTTTTTCACGGGTTTGTCATTCGGTCGCGACGCATTGCAAGGGCTGCGCCCTCGATCTCAAGCCTGGCCCGCCCGCGCCGATAAAGCTCCAGCGAGGGGCCCATTCGGGGTCGTTCGCTTCGCTTCACGGAACCCCACACCATGTTCGTTCTCGTCGGCTGGGCTTTGGCCATGGTCTGCATCTTCGGCGTCTACATCGTCCACGGTGGCAACATCCAGGTGGTGTTGAAGGCGTTGCCGTTCGAGATGATCACGATCCTCGGGGCGGCGCTCGGTGCCTTTCTCGCGAACAACCAGATGAAGGTCATCAAGGCCACGATCGCCGGCCTGGGCAAGTGCTTCAAGGGCAGCAAGTACAGCAAGGCGCGCTACATGGAGCTGATGGCGCTGCTCTACGATATTTTGCAGAAGGCCCGCAAGGAGGGCCTGATGTCGATCGAGAAAGATGTGGAAGAGCCGCACAGCTCGGCCATCTTCCAGAAGTACGCGGTCGTCGGCAGTGATCACCACGTGGTCGAGTTCATCACCGACTACCTGCGCATGATGGTCTCGGGCAACCTCAACGCCCATGAGATCGAGAGCCTGATGGACAGCGAGATCGACACCCACCACGCCGAAGAATATGCCGCCGTCGCCGCGATCGCGCGCCTCGCCGGCGGCCTGCCGGCCTTCGGCATCGTCGCGGCGGTGCTCGGCGTGGTCAACACGATGGGCTCGGTCGGCCAGGCGCCCGCGGTGCTCGGCGGGATGATCGCCTCGGCGCTGGTCGGCACCTTCCTCGGCATTCTTCTCGCCTACGGTTTCGTCGAACCGCTCGGCGGCCTGCTCGAGCAGAAGGTCGAAGACGCCGGCAAGGAACTGCAGTGCATCAAGACCACGCTGCTCGCCAGCATGCAGGGCTACGCGCCGCAGGTGGCGGTGGAGTTCGGCCGCAAGGTCTTGTACTCGGGTGACCGACCCACGTTCTCCGAGCTCGAAGGCCACGTGAAGGGCAAAAAGTAATGGAGCCCCTCGTCCGACGGGTACGCCGGCCGATCCCCCGAGGGGATGCGGGCCGCCTGGGGAGCGGCCCGGCGCTCGTCCCGCGCGGCCCCGAAAGGATGAGTCATGTCGGGTGATTCCAAGAAGCTCCAGCCCATCATCATCAAGCGGGTGAAGAAGGGCGGCCACGCACCGCACGGTGGCGCGTGGAAGATCGCCTATGCCGACTTCGTCACCGCGATGATGGCGTTTTTTCTGCTGATGTGGCTGCTCGGCTCCACCACCGAGGGCGACAAAAAGGGCCTCGCCGACTACTTCGGTGCGCCGCTGAAAATCGCGACGGGCGGTGGCAGCGGCTCGGGCGATTCGTCCAGCGTCGTCAAGGGCGGCGGCACCGACCTCACGCGCGACGCCGGCCAGGTCAACAAGGGCGAAACCGAGGCCAAGCGCCGCACGCTGCAGCTGAAGGCGCTCAAGGCCGACCAGCGCCGCGCCGAAGCGGCGCGGCTCGAATCGCTCAAGAAGAAGGTCGAGGACGTGCTCGCCGCGAACCCCAAACTGGCCGCGTTCAAATCGCAGATCCGGCTCGAGATGACGCGTGACGGCCTGCGCATCCAGATCGTCGACGAGCAGAACCGGCCGATGTTCGACAGCGGCAGCGCGGTCGTCAAACCCTACATGCGCGATCTGCTGCGTGAGATCGGCGCGGTGCTCGGTGAAGTGCCGAACCGCCTGACGCTCGAAGGCCACACCGATGCCCAACCCTTCGGCGCGGGCGAGCGCGGCTACAGCAACTGGGAGCTTTCGAGCGATCGCGCGAACGCCTCGCGCCGCGAACTCGGCGCCGGCGGCTTGCCCGAGGAGCGCGTGCTGATGGTGCAGGGCCTCGCATCGAGCGTGCTGTTCGACCCGAGCGACCCGCGCAGCCCGGTGAACCGGCGCATCAGCATCATCGTGATGAACCGCGATGCCGAAGACCGTTTTCTGAGACTGAAGATCGACGACGGGGAAGAAGCCGCTCCACCACCCGCAGACTCGCCCGCAGAGGCGGGCAGGGAACTGCTCAAAGAGACGGTCGCGCTGCCCTCCATTCCACCCCCGATCAACCGATAACGATCCAATGCCCGGCCCTGCACCGGAGTGACCCGCGAGGAGCGCCATGAGCCACCCCACCGACATGAAATTTCTGATCGTCGACGACTTTTCGACCATGCGCCGCATCGTGCGCGGCCTGCTCAAGGAAATCGGCTACGCCAACGCCGACGAGGCCGAAGACGGCGCCATCGCGCTGAAGATGCTTCAGAACGGCAAGTACGATTTCGTCGTCAGCGACATCAACATGCCGGTGATGAACGGCTTCGAGTTGCTCAGTGCGGTCAAGGCCGACGACAGCCTCAAGCACCTGCCGGTGTTGATGGTGACCGCCGAGGCGCGCAAGGAAGACATCGTGCGCGCCGCCAAAGAAGGCGCCGCCGGCTACATCGTCAAGCCTTTCACCAAGGCCACGCTCGAAGAAAAAGTGCAGAAGATCATGCAAAAGCTCGCGGCCACGGCCTGAGCGGCAAGTCGGCATTGCGGAGGACAAACAACATGAAGATGGATGACCTGGACACGCTCGCGCACCCGATGCCGGCCGGCGCGTCGCCCGAGGTGTTTCACCAGCTCGGCCTGATCACGCGCCAGTTGCACGACACGCTCACCCAGCTCGGCGTGATGCCGCGTCTGCAGCAGGCCGCCAACGGTTTGCCCGATGCGCGCAGCCGCCTGAGCTACATCGCGCAAAAGACCGGCGACGCCGCGAACAAGGTGCTGAACTCGGTCGACATGGCCAAGGCCTTGCACCACAGCATCAGCGCTGAGACGCGCCGCATCGCCGCGGCGATCGTGCAAGACCCGGTGAAGGCGGTCGCGACCGGCGCGGTCATGAACTTCGTCGGCGATGTCGAAGCCGCGACCGAGCGCATCGACCGGCACCTGACCGACATCATGATGGCGCAAGACTTTCACGACCTCACCGGCCAGGTGGTCGCGAAAGTCGTGGCGCTCGCCGCCGATCTCGAAGACAGCCTCGTCAAGCTGCTGCTGCAGGCCGCGCCGCTGGAACAGGTGCAGCGCGTCGAGTCGATGGTGCTGAACGGCCCGGTCGTGAACCCCGAGGGCCGCGGCGATGTGGTCGCCGATCAAGGCGAGGTCGACGACCTGCTGGCGAGCCTCGGGTTCTGAGCGTTCGCGGGGCGAGATGCAGCAGCCGGAAGGTCGCCGCTTTTTGGGATCGCAGCTATACTACTGAAAACGAATTCATAGTATAGCGATGCTTTATCAATCGTCATCTGCCGCTGCCCAGACGGCCTATGCCGGCCTTTCGCTCGCGGCCCGGCAGGCCGAGCTGTCGCGCTCGATTGCCGACGTTCCCGGCGGCTTCGCGCGCAAGCTGGTGAAGGGTCACGCGTATTGGTACTACCAGTATCGGCAAGGCGACGGCCGCACGCTTCAACTCTTCGTCGGGCCAGAAAATCCGGAGACGATCGCGCTGATGGCGGCGCATGCCGACCCGGTGCACCGCGCTGCCGCCGATCATTTGAAGACCCTCGCGCGCTCCGCCGAGGCGCTCGGCTGCTCGACCGTCATCCCGAAGCACGCGCGCGTCTTGCGCCGGCTCAGTGACCACGGCTTCTTCCGCGCCGGCGGCGTGCTGATCGGAACGCACGCTTTCCTTGCTTACCAGAACTTGCTCGGCGTCGTCTGGAGCGGCGCCAATGTCACGATGGACATCGACTTCGCGCACGCCGGCAAGAACCTCTCTCTCGCGTTGCCTTCCAACGTGGCCGCCGACACGCATGGCGCAATCGAATCGCTCTCGATGGGCTTCGTGCCAACGGTCGGCCGCACGACCTACAAGAAGGCCGACGAGCCGGACTTCGATCTCGACTTCGTGACCTCGAAAGGCCGCGACGGCGACGCACCGGTCTTCGTGCCCGCGCTCAACATCACGCTGCAGCCGTTGCCGTTCATGGAGTTCTCGATGGAGGACACGACCGTCGCCGTGCTGCTGACTGCGCAGGGGCCCATCGTCGTAAATGTGCCGCGGCCGGAACGTTATGCGGTGCATAAACTGATCGTCAGCGGCGAGCGTGCGCAAGCGATGCGCACCAAGGCGAACAAAGATCTCGCTCAGGCTGCTTCGCTGATCGACTACCTCGCCGAGAACGACGCCGATGCGCTGACCGACGCGTGGAACGACGCGATCTCTCGCGGCCCCGGTTGGAAGCGGCGCGTCGTGGAAGGTGCACGTCGCGCCGCAAGACTCGTCGGCGTCATCGAGAAGCCGCTGGCGCGGCTCCTGAAGTCGGCCACTCCCTGACTGCTTACTTCGGCAGCAGCACCTTGTCGACGACGTGGATCACGCCGTTCGACTGCATCACGTCGGCGATCGTCACGTTGGCGGTGCCGCCCGATTCGTCCATCACCATCACGGTGCCGCCCGAGGCCGTCGCGGTCAGCGTGCCGCCCGAGACGGTCTTGATGGTCGCCTTGCCGCCGCCGGCCGTGATGGCCTTGGTCAGCGCAGCCGCGTCGACCTTGCCGACGACCACGTGGTAGGTCAGCACCTTGGTCAGCGCCGCCTTGCTCTCGGGCTTGAGCAGGGTGTCGACCGTGCCGGCCGGCAGCGCGGCGAAGGCCGCGTTGGTCGGCGCGAACACAGTGAACGGGCCCGGGCCCTTCAGCGTGTCGACCAGCCCGGCGGCCTTGATGGCGGCGACGAGCGTGGTGTGGTCCTTCGAGTTCACCGCGTTGTCGATGATGTCTTTCGTGGCGTACATCGGTGCGCCGCCGACGGTGACCTGGGCGATCGCGGTGAAAGTCGAGACCGACATGGCCAGTGCGATGGCGAGGGTTGAAAGTTTGATGCGTTGCATGAGTGTCTTCCTGTGGCTTTATTGAAAATTGACGCTGCAGAACGGCCGCGTGGGGAGCCCATACGCGGCACGCGCGGCGCCGGATGCAGCGACCGGCACTTCTTTGTGCGTTGTTTTTGTGCGTTGTTTTTTTGCGTTGTTTTTACGGTGCATTCCGGCACCGTGCCCGCCCGCGCGCCAGTCGACAATCAAGCCCCGGGCCTTGGCGGCCCGGCCTCGTCACGCCCAGCCATCGATGCCCGCCGTTTCCGCCCGACACGCCCCCGACGAAGCCGCGCGGCTGACCGCCCTGCGTGAGTTGCGCGTCCTCGACACGCTGGCCGAGTCGACCTACGACGACATCGTGGCGCTCGCCTCGCAAATCTGCAGCACGCCGATCTCGCTGGTGTCGCTGATCGACGCCGACCGGCAATGGTTCAAGGCACGCGTCGGGTTGGACGCCACCGAGACGCCGCGCGACCTCTCGTTTTGCGCGCATGCGATCGTCGCGCCCGAGCCGGTGTTCATCGTCGAAGACGCCACCCGCGACGCGCGCTTTCGAGACAACCCGCTCGTCACCGGCGGCCCGGCCATTCGCTTTTACGCCGGTGTGCCGATCGTCTTGCCGAACGGCCAGGCACTCGGCACCGTGTGCGTGATCGACACCGTGCCGCGCGTGCTAGAGCCTGCCCAACTGGGTGCGCTGCAGGCGCTGGCGCGCCAGACGACCGCGCTGCTCGAACTGCGGCGCGCCACGTTCGCGGCGGAGCGGCAGGCGCGCGCGCTCGAAGACCTGTCGGCCCGGGCCGAAGAAGAGCGGCGGCGCAGCGCCGAGTTGCTCGAGATGGTGCTGCGCGGCGGCAACCTCGGCCTGTGGGATCTGCAGCTGCCCAGCGGCAACTTCTCGACCAACGAACGCGAGCGCGTCATGCTGGGCTACGCCGAAGCCGAGGCGCGGCCCGAGCTGATGCGCTGGCGCTCGCTGGTTCACCCCGACGACCGCGCCACGCTGGACGCAGCGATTCTTCCGCACCTAAGGGGCGAGGTCGGCTTTTACTCCTGCGAACACCGGATGCGCCACCGCGACGGCCATTGGGTCTGGGTGCTGTCGCACGGCACCATCGTCGAACGCGACGCCGCGGGTGCGCCGCTGCGCGTCGTCGGCACCCACACCGACATCACCGAGCGCCTGCGCAACCGCCACGCACTGCAGCGCATGCGCGACGCGCTGCAACGCATGGGCCAGATCGCCAAGGTCGGTGGCTGGGAACTCGAACTCGCCAGCGGCAAGCTCGCCTGGACGCCCGAGGTCTACCGCATTCACGAGCTCGACCCGTCGGTCGAGCCGGCACTCGTCAACGCGATCGACTTCTATGCGCCTTCGGCACGCCCGGCGATCGAGGCCGCGGTCGCGGCGGCGGTCGCGCACGGCACGCCCTACGACATGGAGCTGCCGTTCGTCACCGCCAAAGGCCGGTCGCTGGTGGTGCGAGCCCAGGGCGAGGCCATCCTGCAGGACGGCGTCGCGGTGCGGCTGTTCGGCGCGTTCCAGGACATCACCGAACGCAAGGCCGCCGAGCAGGCGCTTGCCGAAAGCCAACGCCGGCTGCTGCTGATCACCGCGAACCTGCCCGCCCTGATCTCCCACATCGACAACGCGCAGCGCTACACCTTTTTGAGCGCGCACATCCAGCGCGTGTTCGGCATCGACATCGCCGCGGCGTTGGGCCGCACGATGCGCGAGATCCGCGGCGAGGCCGCCTATGCGCAACTTGCGCCGCACGTCGAAGCGGCGCTGCGCGGCGAGAAGGTCACCTTCGACTACACCGAGTGCGTGCACGGCCGCAACGTGCGCTACCAGTCCAACTACGTTCCCGACATCGACGCCGAAGGCCGCGTGCAGGGCTTCTACGCGATGACCTTCGACATCACCGAACTGCACGAAACCCAGGCCCAGCTCGAACGTCTCGCTCGCGTCGACACGCTGACAGGGCTGCCGAACCGGCGCCAGTTCGACGAGCGCATCGCCGAATCGCTCAAGCGCTCGAAACGATTGAAGCAAACCATGGCGGTGATGTTTCTCGACATCGACCGCTTCAAGCGCGTCAACGACACGCACGGGCATGCCGCCGGCGACGCCGTGCTCTGCGAATTTTCACGCCGGCTCAAGGCGTGCGTGCGCGCGACCGACAGCGTCGCCCGGCTCGCGGGCGACGAATTCGTCGTGCTGCTCGAGGGCCTGGCCGAGGGCGAGGCCGGGGCGCGTGAACTCAACGCGCTGGCGGCCAAGGTGGTCGGTTGCATCCGCCCGCCGTTCGTCATCGATGGCGTCGCGCTGACGGTGACGACCAGCGTCGGCGTCGCCGCCTGCACTGCAGGCGTCGACAGCGCCGCACAGGTGCTCGCGCGCGCCGACGGCGCGCTGTATCAGGCCAAGAGCCAGGGCCGAGACCGCTACGCCATCGCCTGAGAGTTTGGTTGCTCGGTACCTGCAAAAGTCCGTTCGGGCTGAGCCACTTCGACAAGCTCAGGACAGGCCTGTCGAAGCCTTGCCATCGCACAGCTATGCCGAACTGACCGCGATTCGGCCCGCTTATCTGCGCGGCATCGGTACGTCTCACCCGAAACAATTGACGAGGCGCCGATCACCGGCGCCTCGCCATGGCCGAACAAAACTCCGACGACCGCAATCTCCCCGCATCAGAACGCAAGCTCAAGAAGGCGCGCGAAGACGGGCAGGTCGCGCGCTCGCGCGACTGGGGCCACTTCGTCGCGATCGCGGCCGGCGGTGCGCTGTTGTTGGCGACCGGGCCGATGCTGGTCGACTGGGTCAAGCAAACGCTGATGCAGGGCTTGCAGTTCGACGGCGCGGCGGTGCGCGATCCGGGTTTCATGGGCGAGCGGCTGCAGACGATGACGATCCGCTGGCTCTGGGTCGTGCTGCCGGCGGGCTTCGTGATGATGGCCGCGTGCGTGGGCGCGAGTTTGGCCATTGGCGGCTGGAACTGGACCTTGAAGCCGCTGATGCCCAACTTCGGCAAGCTCAACCCGTTGACTGGCATCGTCGGCATCGTCTCCAAAGACAAGCTGATCGATGCGCTCAAAGGCAGCGTGCTCGCGCTCGTGCTCGGCACCATCGGCGCGCTCTACATCAAGGCCCACACCGAAGAGTTCATCGGCTTGCTGGCGATGCCGCTGCCGGCGGCGATCCAGCACGGCGCGAGCGCGATGGTCGGCGGCGTGATGCTGCTGCTGCTCGCGCTCGCGGTGTTCGCGGGCATCGACGTGCCGCTGCAGCTCTACCAGCACGCGCAGCGCCTGAAGATGAGCCACCAGGAGCAAAAGCAGGAGCACAAGGAGCTCGAAGGCAACCAGGAGATCAAGGCCAAGATCAAGGCGCGCATGCGCGAGATGACCAAGCGCCGCATGCTCGCAGCGGTGCCGCAGGCCGATCTGGTGGTGATGAACCCGACCCACTATGCGGTCGCACTCAAGTACGACGACAAGAAGATGGGCGCGCCGCGTGTCGTTGCCAAGGGCGCCGACCTGCTCGCGATGACGATCCGCGATCTGGCCAAAGACTCGAAAGTACCGGTGCTGCAGGCCCCGGCATTGGCACGCGCGCTGTACGCGCACGCCGAACTCGACCGCGAGATCCCGGCCGCGCTGTTCGCCGCCGTGGCGCAAGTCCTCGCCTACGTGTATCAGCTGCGCGCCGCGCTCGCCGGGCAGGTGACGATGCCGAACGCGCTGCCCGAGCTGAACGTGCCGGCCGAGCTCGACCCGCACAACGAGCCGGTGCCGGGCATGGAGATCTTCGACTGACCCGGCGCGGTTTTGGCGCGGTGCGGCGGCTTGATGAGGGCGGGCACTCCGCTACCATCGCCCGGCCCGTTCAAGGCGCAAACAAAACTGACGGAGGTCACCGATGAACAGCACCAACCCCTTCACCCCACCGCGCGCCGCGGTGGCCGACATCAGCGACACGTACGGTGGCGAATTCCAGCCGATGAAGGTCTGGGGCTGGCGCGGGCGAATCGGGCGCCTGCGCTTTCTGGGCTATGGCACGGTCGCCTACCTGTTCTACATGCTGGCGGTCATGGCCGTCACCGCCATGTCGATGCGCGGGGAGCGTTCGACCGAGGCGGGTGACGGCTCCTCCGCGATCGGCCTGGCGATCTGGCTGTTGCTGGTGCCTTATCTGGTGTTCGTCGCGCTGGTCACGATCCGGCGTTCACACGACATGGGCTGGTCGGGCTGGATGTCGCTGCTGGCCTTCATTCCGCTGGTCGGGCTGATCTGGATCTTCAAGGCCGGCAACCTGGGCGCCAACGCCTACGGCTCACCCCCGCCGCCGAACACATTCGGCGTCAAGCTCGCCGCGTTCGGTTTGTTGGGCGTGTTCTTCATCGGAGGCATCCTGGCAGCGATCGCGGTCCCGGCGTACCACGACTACGTGAAGCGCGCCCAGGCAGCGCAGATCGGCAAGTAGCGGGCCGGGGCGCGCGGGCCGGTCAGCCCGGCACCCAGTCGGACGGATATTTCCAGAAGTCCTTGAGCAGGTAGTTCATCGGCAGCTCGAGAGCGACATTGCGCGGCGGGATCGGGCGCATGAACCACTTCTCGTAGATCGCATAGGCGTCGCGGTTGATGATCAGCCGCTTCATCTCGTCGTCGACGATGCGCTTGAGCTCCGGGTCGTTCTTGGCCAACATGATGGCGATCGGCTCGACCGTCAGAAACTTGCCGACGACCTTGAGCTTGCCTGGCTCGGGCCGGCTCGCCCTGAGCCCGAACAGCAGCACGTCGTCCATCGCGAAGCCGTCGGCCTGGCCTTTTTCGACCAGCTCGACCGCGGCCTGGTGATCCGGCACTTCGACGATCTCGATGCCGATCTGCCGGTCGCGATTGGCATAGTTGATCGCCGAAAGTGGCGTGGTGCCTTTCGTGCTGGCGAGCTTTTTCTTGCTGAAGTCCGAGAGGTCGGTGATCGCGCTGTCGGCGCGCACCAGGTAGCGCGCGCCGGTGATGTAGTGCGGCACCGTGAACGCCACCTTCTCGCGGCGCTCGGCGTTGTTCGTGGTCGAGCCGCATTCGAGGTCGGCCTTGCCTTCGACGATGGTCGGGATGCGCGTGGCGCCCGTCACCATCAGGTAGCCGACCTCGAGGTTCTTCATCGCGAGCTTTTGCTTGACGGCCTCGGCCAGGCGCAGGCACAGATCGACCGCATAGCCGATCGGCTTCTTGTTCGCATCGAGGTACGAGAGCGGCACCGATGACTCGCGGTGCGCGATCGTGATCTTGCCGGTCTGCTTGATCCGGTCGAGCGAGGGACCGGCCTGCGCGCAGGTGACCGCGCCCAGGCAAACGGCGCCCGCCAAGAGAGAAATATCCATTCGATTCATGCTCGCGTCCCAACAGAAGTTTGCGGTCTAACACACCGCTGCAAGTCGGGGCTTGCAGGGATGCGCGTCCTCAACACTGTGAACCAACACACGAACGGTGTCGAGGAAGGTTTTGGCACTTCTCGCACGAGAGGAACAGGCGCGTGTTCGCCCCGCTTATCCGGCTCAAGTTCTTGCATCGCCCCGGAACAATGGCGCAGCACCTCGCGGTGCGCTCGCCCCTGACCCGGAGACTCCCTGAATGAACCCGATGCTGCAGCAGATGCAAGCCTGGCTCGGCCCGAACGCCAAGGCCTTGACGTCGATGGCGGCGCCGCTGGTGGTGGTGATGATCCTGGCGATGATGGTGTTGCCGCTGCCGCCGTTCGCGCTCGACCTGCTGTTCACCTTCAACATCGCGATGGCACTGATGGTGATGATGGTCGCGGCCTACATGGTCAAGCCGCTCGACTTCGCGGCGTTTCCTTCGGTGATCTTGCTGACGACGCTGTTGCGGCTGTCGCTCAACGTCGCCTCCACCCGCGTCGTGCTGCTCGAAGGCCACACCGGCGCGGGCGCGGCGGGCGCGGTGATCGAATCGTTCGGCCACTTCCTGATCGGCGGCAATTTCGCGGTCGGCCTGATCGTGTTCGCGATCCTCGTGGTGATCAACTTCATCGTCGTGACCAAGGGCGCCGAGCGCATCGCCGAGGTCGGCGCGCGCTTCACACTCGA
>JANMWQ010000543.1:0-1695 GCA_031394085.1 Rhizobacter sp.
TGCTCTACAACGAGCGGGTGACGCGATGAATCGCCGACCTTGCGACGTTCGATGCACTGCGCTGATCGCGGCCGCGCTGGCAACTTTCGCCGCCGCCGCGCACGCCGGCCGCAGCTGCGAGAACAAGCCGCCAGCGGTCGACGCGATCCAGCGTTCGATGGCACTGGCCGAGCACACGGCCAGGCAGCTCGACCAGAGCGGCGCGCAGGTCGTCGTGCTGGCGCGCATGGGGCAGAACCTGAGCGAGTACAACGTCCGGTACTCGCACCTCGGTCTTGCGTACCGCGACGCCAACAACCAATGGCGCGTCGTGCACAAGCTCAACCAGTGCGGTACGTCGCATGCATCGGTGTATCGCCAAGGTCTGGGTGAGTTCTTTCTCGACGACCTCTACGAGTACGAAGCCGCGGTCGTGGTCCCGAAGCCCGAGGTGCAGGCCAAGCTGCTGCCGATGCTCAAAGACAACGCGCGCCTCGCGCAGCTCGACACACCGGCCTACAGCATGGTCGCGTACCCGTGGTCGCAGAGGTACCAGCAATCGAACCAGTGGGCGATCGAAACCTTCGCGATGACGCAGGAGCCGGCCGCGCAGACCCGAGAGCGTGCGCAAGCCTGGCTGCAGTTGCAGAACTACCAGCCGACGACGCTGCGCATCTCGGCGATAAAGCGCCTGGGCGGCCGCATGACGGCCGCCAACATCGCGTTCGACGACCACCCGAACGAGAAGCGATTCAGTGATCGCATCGAAACCGTCACGGTCGACTCGGTCTTCGCGTGGCTGAACCGCAGCGGCCTGGGCGGGCCGGTGCAGGTGATCCGTTAGATTCCGGCTGCGCTCCACCCCAACGACAGATCAACGACCGAGGCTGCATGAACCCGAACGAGCACGCTCACCCGAATCAGTTCGCCTTGTTGAAGCAGCGCCGCTTCGCGCCGTTCTTCTGGACCCAGTTCCTCGGCGCCGGCAACGACAACCTGTTCAAGTTCGCGTTCACCGTGATGATCACCTACCAGCTGCAGATCGGCTGGCTGCCGGCGAGCATGGCCGGGCTGGTGATCGGCGCACTGTTCATCCTGCCGTTCCTGGTGTTCTCGGCGACGGCCGGCCAGGCGACCGACAAGTACGACAAGACGGCCGTGATCCGCTTCGTCAAAAACCTCGAGATCGCGATCATGGCGCTCGCGGCCTTCGGCTTCTGGACCACCAATGTCTACGTGCTGCTCGCCTGCGTGCTGCTGATGGGCCTGCACTCCACCATCTTCGGCCCGGTCAAGTTCGCTTATCTGCCGCAGCACCTGGGCGAGCGCGAGCTGACTGGCGGCAACGGCATGGTCGAGATGGGCACGTTCGTGGCGATCCTGCTCGGGCAGGTCGCGGGCGGGTTGCTGGTGGCGATCCCCGACGTCGGTCGGCACTACGTGGCGATCGGCTGCGTCGCGCTCGCGCTGCTCGGCCGCATGACAGCGCAAGCCGTGCCGGCTACGCCCAGCACCGACCCGAATCTGCGCATCAACTGGAACCCGGTCACCGAGACCTGGCGCAACCTGATGCTGGCGCGCCAGAACATCGTCGTGTTCCGCTCGCTGCTCGGCATCTCGTGGATGTGGTTCTTCGGCGCGGTGTTCCTGTCGCTGTTCCCCGCGTTCGCGAAAGACGTGCTGCACGGCGACGAGCGTGTCGCGTCGCTGTTGCTG
>JANMWQ010000554.1:0-1643 GCA_031394085.1 Rhizobacter sp.
CATATAAAACCTAACGTGAAGTAGCCGAGAACACGAAGTAGCCGCCTGTGGCAGCAACTGGGTTCATACCGCCAGATGTTGCCATGGGCACCAATCCGGGTCTACGCCTGCATCGGAACGACGTTGCGCAGTGGGCGCAAGTTCTTGGCGACCAGGCGAGGGAGAAGCCAGTACTTTGTCTTGGACTGCCAATTCGCCACGCACGCGATGAGCAGCGTTCGAGTCGTCTTGTCCGTCGGTGAAATTCGACCACCGGCCAACGACCGCGATCGAGAAACGATCGGCGTACTTTCGATGAGCAGTTCGACGTCTTGTGACGGACGGTTCCGGCCTCGTTCAGGCGGTGCGGAACGCACACGAGTTGTTCACCGTAGCGCCTTGCGAAGCGCTTCGCGCAGTTCTGCTCCGGCGAATTGGTCTTGGCAACGCTGGCACACGTTTTTCCCGCACATCGCGGGCGCGACGCTAGCCTGGCTTGGCCTCGGGTGCCGGGTAATGCACGCCGATCACCTCGATCTGCTCCAGCCCGCCAGGCGTCATCAGCTGCACCTCGTCGCCGACGCGCGTCTTGAGCAGCGCGCGCGCGATCGGCGAAATCCAGCTGATCTCGCCGTTGAGGTTGTCGACCTCGTCGATGCCCTTGATCGTGACGGTGCGCTCTTCATCGCGCTGGTTCAGGTAGGTCACGGTCGCGCCGAAGAAGACTTGGTCGCGGCCATGGTGCATCGACGGGTCGGCGACCTCGGCGATGTCGAGCCGCTTGGTCAAGAAGCGGATGCGGCGGTCGATTTCGCGCAGGCGCTTCTTGCCGTAGAGGTAGTCGCCGTTCTCGGAGCGGTCGCCGTTCTTCGCGGCCCAGGAGACGATCTCGACGATCTTGGGCCGCTCGTCGTCGAGCAAGCTCAGCAACTCGGCGCGCAGGCGCGCGTAGCCGGCGGGCGTGAGGTAGTTCTTGGTGCCGGCCGGCAATGCCGGCGGCGCGATGTCGTCGTCATCGTCGTCGCCAGTTGCGTCTGACTCGCGCGTGAAGGCCTTGCTCACCGTGAACTTCTGCGCTTCAGCCCAGCGGCGTGGCCGCGGAGATTTCGGCCAGCAGGCGCTCCAGCTCGTCCACCTCGAACGGCTTGGGCAGCGAGCGAACGTTGGGGCCGAGCGTCTCGAGCCCGTGCCCGAACTCGTAGCCGGAGCACAGCACGACCCACTTCGTCGGGTTCTTCGCGAGCACGCGCCGCGCCAGCTCGGTGCCCGACAAGCCGGGCAGGCTCACGTCGGTGATCAGGATGTCGAAATCGCGCTGCGCGAACGCCGCCAGAGCGGCCTCGCTGCTGGCGCACAAAACGACCTCGCGCGCTTCGCCTTCGAGCAGCATGCCGATGGTCTCGCGGATGTCGTCGTTGTCTTCGACATAGAGAATGCTGCGGCTTCGCAAAGATGTCTCTCCAGTGAAGGTTTTGCCGCGCAGGATAGCGCCGTTGCCGCCCATTATCATTTCACTCAACGCACCCAACGCAGAGCCCGCGATGTCAGAGTCCGAGATCAAGCGCCTTCGCCGACGCAACACCGAGCTCGAAGCCGAAATCGCCCGACTGCGAACGGCTGCCGAAGCCGAGCAGCGCCACCGCGCGATCCTCGAGAGCGCGATC
>JANMWQ010000592.1:0-2023 GCA_031394085.1 Rhizobacter sp.
GCGCAACGCGGCCGAGTCAGCGGCGTCGATCGGCACTTCCGCGAAAGCGTTTTCCAGCGTTCGGCCATAGAAGACGACGAACTGCATGAGCTCGTTCAGGGCCTGTCGATACCGGGCTCGAAGCGGGTCGGGTGCGGCCACCGACGCTCGCAGCACACCGTACTTCTGGATCGAGCGGCGGTAAATGAATTCGAACAGCTCCACGGCCGCGGCGACGTCGCGCTGTTCGCAGACGCCGAGCATCGCGGTCGCGTAGTCGGCGCGCTCCACATCCAGGAACGAGAGAGGCGCGCAGTTGTGGAGCATCAGCGGCATGTTGGCGCTCAGGCGGCTCGTGCGCTTGTTGCCATCGGCAAAGGGCTGCAGGTAGGCGAGGTTGACCCAAAGGAAGAACGCGGCCTCCACCGGGTTTCGGATGTGGCGGGCTTTGTCGACGATGGATTTCAGCGTGTCTGCCAGGAGCGTGGGGATGTTGCTCGGGGAGTAGACAGAACCTTCGATGTTCACCACGCGCCGGCGCATGCTGCCGATGTCGCGCGAGTCCTTCAAGAGGTCCTTCATCAACTTGGCCTGCACGTCGACGATGACGGGCACCGTGATGCCTTCTGTCGGCACCGCATCGACCATGAACTCGATGGCGTTCTTGTGGTTGAGCAGCATTAGCGCGTCTTCGTCGAGCGGGCCTGCTTGCTCGCCGAGCTCGAAGAGCTCTTTGGTATCGAGCAAGCTTTTGTTGTTGCCCTCCAGGCGCGACGACGACCATGACAGGTCGATGAGCAACTGCCCCAGAACTTCGCGGGCGTAGGTTCCCGCAGGTTGCTGGTCGCGGCTGCGGCCGGCGTTGAACAAGTCGGTGGCCAGTTGCGGTGGCAACAAGCTGGACTGGTTCGAGAAGTAGTTGCCCACAAAACCGATTTCATAGCCTGCCGGAGTGCGAGTTCCCAGAGGCGCGCGAAGCGTTTCGACCAAGGGCAGAGCATCGGGCGACCACTGCAGCAGGGCTTGCCAGGCTGGCGTGGGTGCAGCAGCTGAAAGCAAGGTTCCCAGCGCGGCCTTCGCTGCATCGGTGGCCACGTAGCGCGTGGACCGGCCGCCTCCCAGCTTTTCCAGAAAGCCGGAGGTTAAGAGGTCCCGCAAGGCCCGGTTGATGGTGGGCCGGGAAGCCTGGAGGGCTTGCTCCAGGGCACCGGGCTGTACGGGTTCCCCGGCGGCAAGGACCAGGCGCAGCAAATCAGCGTGACGGCGCGAAAGGGTAGCGGTGGTCATGGCGCACGGAATCTTGTCAATCTCGTCATGATGACAAGAATACGCCATATTCTTATCATCCCGACAAGTTTGTGACAAGATTAATGATGAGATCGCGGGGTTGATGACAACAAAGCTTCGGTGCGCTGGGGCTTTGCGACTCAGAGCAACCGAAGACGCACGACAGTCGCCGGCGAAATGCCGACGCTATGATGCGGCGCCGCAAAACAGACGCCGCTGGAGACAGACGAATGGCCGCCCCGAAGAAGAAGCCCGCAACGCCGCGAGCCGCGTTGACACTCGCCGACTATCTGCAAAAGATCCTGACCGCGCGCGTCTACGACGTGGCGATCGAGACGGCGCTCGAGCCGGCCAAGAACCTGTCGAAGCGCCTGAACAACCAGGTGCTGTTGAAGCGCGAAGACACGCAACCCGTGTTCAGCTTCAAGCTGCGCGGCGCCTACAACAAAATGGTGCAGCTCAGCCCCACGCAATTGAAGCGCGGCGTGATCTGCGCCTCGGCCGGCAACCACGCGCAGGGCGTGGCGCTTGCCGCCAGGCGGCTGGGCTGCAAGGCGATGATCGTGATGCCGGTGACCACGCCGCAAGTCAAGGTCGACGCGGTACGCGCGCTCGGCGGCGAGGTGGTGCTGGCCGGCGAGAGTTACTCCGACGCCTACCTGCACGCGCTCGAACTGGAAACGAAACACGGCCTGACCTTCGTGCACCCGTTCGACGACCCCGACGTGATTGCCGGCCAGGGCACGATCGCGATGGA
>JANMWQ010000614.1:0-1858 GCA_031394085.1 Rhizobacter sp.
CCTACGTGAACAAGATGCTCGAAGCCGTGCCCGATGCGCGGCTGAACACGCCGGTGCGCAGCGTGCGGCGCAGCGACGGCGCGGCGCTGGTCGCGACCGACGCCGGCACCGAACGCTTCGACGAGGTCGTGCTCGCCTGCCACAGTGACCATTCGCTCGCATTGCTCGCCGACGCGAGCCCGACCGAGGCGCACGTGCTCGGCGCGATCCGCTACCAGCGCAACCGCGCGGTGCTGCACACCGACACCTCGGTGCTGCCGAAGCGCCGCAAGGCCTGGGCTGCGTGGAACTACGAGCGTGCGGCGACCGGCCCGCGCGACGAAGCTTCGGTCTGCCTGCACTACCTGCTGAACCGCCTGCAACCGCTGCCGTTCGCGTCGCCGGTCGTGGTCTCGCTGAACCCGCTGACCGACCCGCGCGCCGACACGATCCACGCCGAGTTCGACTACACCCACCCGGTGTTCGATCTGGCTGCGATCGCCGCGCAGCGGCGCGTGCCCGCGTTGCAGGGCGATCGCCACACCTGGTTCGCCGGCGCCTGGACGCGCTACGGCTTTCACGAAGACGGGTTGATGTCGGGCCTCGCGGTGGTCGAGGGCCTGCGCGCCGCGTGGGCGATGCCGATGAAAGAAGCCGCATGACATCGACGCCGCTGCTCGCGACATCGACGCCGCTGCTCGGCGTGGGCGAAGTTCGCCACACGCGGCTGCGTCCGGTGATGAACCGCTTCGTCTACCCGACCTACTTTCTGATGCTGCCGATGCGCAGCTTGCGCACTTCACCGAGCGCATCATTGCGCCGCAACCGCTTCGGCCTGATCAGCTTCAACGACAGCGACCACGGCGACGGGCGCGCCGACAGCCTCGCCTGGATCGACGACCTGCTCGCGCGCGAAGGTGTGACGGGCGCCACCGGCGAGGTCTGGCTGCACTGCTATCCCCGCGTGCTCGGCCACACCTTCAAGCCGGTCAGCTTCTGGTACTGCCACCGCGCCGACGATTCGCTCGCGGCGATCGTCGTCGAGGTCAACAACACCTTCGGCGAGCGCCACTGCTACCTGCTCGCCAGCGCCGATCTGGCATTCGGCCGCGAGTTGCAGGCGAGCAAGGTGTTTCATGTCTCGCCGTTCTGCGATGTGGCGGGCAGCTACCGCTTCCGGTTCATGCGCGACGGGCTGCATCCGGCGCCGGGATCGGGGCGTAAGAACCGGCCGATGAATCCGTTGCGAACGATCGCCTGCATCGACCACCACGACGCGCAAGGTGCATTGATCCGCACCAGCATCAGCGGGCGCCTGAGGCCGCTGACCGCGGCGAGCGCCCGCGCCGCTTTTTTCGGCATGCCGCTGATGACGCTCGGCGTGATCGCGCGCATTCATTGGCAGGCGCTGCGGCTGTGGGCCAAGCGCGTGCCGTTCTTTCACAAACCCGCGCCGCCCGCGACCTTCACGAGCCGTTGAACCCATGAGCAGCAGCAGCACCCTGAACCCGCCCCCGCTGGCCGAATCGGCCCCCGCCGCCGCACGCGCAGTGTTTCGGCTCATGAAAGAGCTCAAACACGGCACGCTGAATGTCCAGTTGCCCGATGGTGGCTCACTGAGTTTCGGCAGCACAGAGGGCACCGAGTTGCGCGCGTCGATCCGTCTTCGCAACTGGAACGCCTGTTCGGCTGCGCTCAAATCGGGCGACATCGGCTTCGCTGAGAGCTTCATCGCCGGCGACTGGACCACGCCCGACCTGACCGCCCTGCTGACGCTGTTCATCGCGAACCGCGAGGAGGTCGAGCGCGTGATCTATGGCAGCTGGTGGGGCTCGCTGCTGTACCGTGCGAAGCATCTGTTCAACCGCAACTCGCGCCG
>JANMWQ010000663.1:0-2523 GCA_031394085.1 Rhizobacter sp.
TGCGCCTGGAAGCTGCCGCAATTGCCCGTGAACGCGCCGTGGTTCCAGACCTTGAGCAACTGCTCGGTGAAGGCACCGTTGTGGTCGCCGTCCATCGAGGTCTGGTTGTCCTGGCAGCCCGAGATCAGCACGACCGCGGGGCTGAACCGGCCCACCAGCGCAGTGGCCTGCGCCGCTGCGCCCACGTGCGCCAGCGCGGCATCGGGGTCAACGACTGCGGCCTTGCGTGCCGCCGCGGCCACGTCGGCCTGCAGCTTGTCGTAGAACGCCTTGTGCTCGGCGTAGACGCGCATCGCCACGGCCGCGGGCATCAGCTTGACGCGCTGGCCGGGCGGTGGCGGCGGTGGCGCGATCTCGCGCGTGACGCTGCCGCTGTGGCAGCTGTCGGAGAGCACGAGGATGCGCACGCCCACGGCGAACTTGCTGAGCTCGAAGTAGAGCTCGTCGTCGAGCAACTGGCCGTCGTAGAGGCACCAGGTTTCGTCCTTGCCGTCGGGCTCGTCGCCGTTGGCGTCGGGCACCTGGCCACCGTGGCCGGAGTAGGTGAGCAAGAAGAAGTCGCCCGACTTGAGCGCCTTCGCGGCGCCGCGCAGGCCGGCGAGCAGGTTGGCGCGCGTGGCCTTCTTCGTCAGCAGCACGGTGGCCTTGATGCCTTTGGATTTGGCGATCGCGGCCATGTCGTTCGCATCGAACTCGCAGGCTGCGAGCGGGCCGTCCCAGCCGCTGTATGCAGCGGCGCTGACGCCGTTCAAGCCGAGGTTGAGCGCGAGACCTTTGGGTTCCGCGGCGGTTGAGAGTTTGCCTGCCATGGTGCGTGTCCTCTTTCGAGCCGCGTACACCGCGGCGGTGTGGAATGCACCGCCGGTCGGCGGTTGCGCGGCATGATGGTCGCGACCCGAGAGGCTCGCCAGCCCTAGATCATGGGCGCTGCGGCGGGGCGAACTCGCCGTGCGAGAACCATCAACGCCGCTCGACGATCACCGGCACGAGCTTCAAGCCATCGCGCACGCGCTCGGCCACACCGCGGGCCTCGTCGCGGCTCGGGTACGGGCCGGCTTGCAGGCGGAAGATCGCGGCATCGGCGAAGACCGCGAGCAGCGGCGAGAGCCAGTCCATCTCGGCCGCGACGCGCTGTTGAAAACCTTCGGCGCCGTCGCGCGCGCGAAACGCGCCAAGCTGCACCCAGAAGCCGCGTGCGGGTGTCGTGAACGCCCGCGCCGCGGGGGCATCGGCGACGGGTGCGGGTGCGGGTGCGGGTGCGGGTGCGGGTGCGGGTGCGGGTGCGGGTGCGGTCGCGGTCGCGGTCGATGCGACGACTGCGCTCTGCGGTGGTGGCGGCTCGCTTGCCGGCATCGGCGCTGGCACTGGCATCGGCACGAGCGCTGGCACAGGCACAACCGCCATCGGCTCGACCACGGTGCGCGCCGCCACCTGCACCACCGCATCGCCATCACGCCGCCAGGCGCCGGTGCGGATGTCGTCGAAGGTGATGCGCTGCAGCTCGACCGGCCCCACGCCGCGCAGCAAGTCGAGCTTCAACGCGGCGGTGTAGCTGAGGTCGACGATGCGCCCGGGGTGAAACGGCCCGCGGTCGTTGATGCGCACCAGCACCTCGCGGCCGTTGGCCGGGTTGCGAATGCGCGCGTAGCTCGGGATCGGCAGTGTCGGGTGCGCCGCCGTCATCGCATACATGTTGTAGACCTCGCCACTGGCGGTGCGCTTGCCGTGGAACTTGCGGCCGTACCAAGAGGCCAGGCCGCGCTCGGTGAACGGCGCGTCTTGTGTGATCGGCACATAGCTCTTGCCGAGCACGCCGTACGGTTTGTTCGGGCCGCCGTTGCGGATCGACTCCAGCTTGGGCTCGGCATCGGGCACGCGGGCAAGATCAGCGGGCGGGTTGGCCTCGGGGCCGTCGCGGTCGGCCGGCGAGCCGGCGCGCTGCGGGCCCGCGGCGCAACCCACCAGAACCGCCACGGTGAGCGCCGCCAGCGCGAGCCGCGCATGCGCTATCGCCTCGCTAACGTACCCGTTTGTGGATTGCATGGAGCGCGACCTTACACGAGGCAAGCGGCATGAAATCAGCGGTCTTGTGCATGGCACACTGCGGCCCGCTCAAGCGTGTGAGAAAACGCGCGAACCACAACACGAGAGAGGCCTTCGCATGCAATCCATGAGCACCACCGAGGTTTTTCTCGTCGCGATGCTGATCATCTTCACCGTGCCGTACCTCGTGTGGCGGTTCGGGCGCACCGAGTACTTCGCGCCGCTGGTGGTGGTGCAGATCATCACCGGCATCGTGCTCGGGCCGGGCGTGCTCGGCGCGGCCTTTCCCGACTACTACCGGTTCGTGTTCAGCGGGCCGGTGATCCAGTCGCTCAACGGCATCGCGTGGTGGGCGGTGATGGTGTTCGTGTGGATCGCCGGCATCGAGCTCGACCTGAAGCAAGCCTGGCAACACCGAAGGGAAAGCGGCATCACCGCCGGCCTCGCGCTCGGCGTGCCGCTCGCGTTCGGCAGCGTGGC
>JANMWQ010000666.1:0-5579 GCA_031394085.1 Rhizobacter sp.
TGAGCAAGTCGTCGGGGATCGAGCGCGATCTCGATCTGATTGCACCGATGGCCGAGCGCGGGCTGGCGGCGGTGTACATGTCGGTGACCTCGCTCGACCCGGTGCTCTCGCGCATCCTCGAGCCGCGCGCGGCGTCGCCGCAGCGGCGGCTGCAGACGATCGAGGCGCTGGCCAAGGCCGGAGTGCCGGTGGGCGTGAGCGTGTCGCCGATCATCCCGTTCATCAACGAGCCCGAACTCGAACGCATCCTCGAAGCTGCGGCCGAGGCCGGTGCGACCTCGGCGTTCAGCGTGGTGCTGCGGCTGCCCTGGGAGGTGAATCCGCTGTTCCAGCACTGGCTCGACCAGCATTTTCCAGAGCGCGCGGCGCGCGTGATGGCGCGCGTGCGCGAGATGCGCGGCGGGCGCGACTACGACGCGCGTTTCGGCGCGCGCATGCAGGGCGAGGGCGTGTGGGCGCAGCTGCTCAACCAGCGCTTTCGCAAGGCAGCGGCGCGGTTCGGGCTGAAACGCCAGCGGGTCGAACTCGACCTGACGCAATTCAAGCGGCCATTGAAGCCGCGTTGCGATGGGCAGATCGATTTGTTCGGATGAGGCTTTGGGCGGTTTTCCCACAGTACCTGCAAGCTCCGTTCGGGCTGAGCCTGTCGAAGCCGCGCCACCAGGTGTGCAGGCACTTCGACAGGCTCAGTGCGAGCGGGTTTGGGGGCGCCAATCCAAAAAAGTCTGAGACCGTCAATCACGCAAGTCCGGCTCGAAGAACACCCAGCGCGCTTGCGTGAACGCTGCTCGCACGCTGCGCTCGACTGCGTTGATGGCTTCGATCAGCGCCATGTCGGATGCCATCGGGTGCATGCGCGCCTTCACGGCGACCATGAGGTCGCTGCCCAACTGCTGCGTGATCAGGCTGTAGACCTGCGCGACCTGCGGTTGCGCTTCGAGGTGCGCCCGCAGGGCGGCCTGAACCTGCGGCTCGGCGCTCTGGCCGACCAGCAGCGCCTTGACTTCGATGCCGACCAGGATCGCGACCAGGATCAGCAGCACACCGATGCTGATCGAGCCGATCGCGTCCCACATCGGGTTGCCGGTGACCATCGCCAGCCCGATGAAGCCGAGCGCCAGCGCCAAGCCGCCGAGGGCGGCCAGGTCTTCGCCAAAGACCACCAGCAGCTCGCTCTGCCGTGAGGTGCGAAACCAGCGCCACAGGCTCTGGTCGCCGCGCTCCTTGTTGATCTCGCGCAGCGCCCCCCACAGCGAGACCGACTCGGCGGCGATGCTGAAGCTCAGGATGCCGACCGCCACCCACGCGTACTTGACCGGCTCGGTGTCGTGCAGCTTGTGCACGCCTTCGTAGATCGAGAACAGCCCGCCCATGCTGAACAGCATCAGCGCGACGATGAAACTCCAGAAGTAGATCGCGCGGCCGTAGCCCAGCGGGTGATCGGGCGATGCACTTCGCTTGGCTTCCTTCAAGCCCCAGATCAGCAGCGCCTGGTTGCCGCAGTCGGCGAACGAGTGGATCGCCTCGGCCAGCATCGAGGCCGAACCGGTGAACACCGCACCGACCGACTTCGCGATCGCGATTGCGAAGTTGGCGCCGAGTGCGAAGAAGATCGACTTGAGCGAGTCGGCTTGGGCGGCCATGGCAATCCCCGGACGTTTTGTGATCAGCGCGCGCGGCAGGTCGCGAACGCGTCGAGATTTTGTTTGTACTCGGCGGCGCGAATGCCGAGCAGGCCCAGCGTCGAATGGAACAGGTTGTCGTGCGTCAGCGCGGCGTCGCGCTGGCCGGCAAGGCACGCTCGTTGCGCAGCCGCTGGCGCGCGGTCTTGAGGGCCGAGCCACAACACCATCGGCACATGCTTTTGCTCGACCGGCGCCACCGCATACGGCAGCCCGTGCAGGTACAGGTTGTTCTCGCCGAGCGACTCGCCGTGGTCCGAGACGTACAGCATCGAGGTGTCGTAGCGCGACGCTTGCTGCTGTAGCCAGGCGATCGTCTGCGCCAGCACGTGGTCGGTGTAGGCGATCGAGTTGTCGTAGGCGTCGATCAGCGCGGTGCGGTCGCACTGCTGCAGCACGTTGGTCGTGCACTCGGGCTGGAACGGTTTGCGCTCGGGCGGGCTGCGCTTGAAGTACGCCGGCCCATGGCTGCCCATCTGGTGCAGCACCAGCAACACGCCGCGCTCGCGGGCCGCGGCGGGCAGGGCGGCAATGCGCGCGTCGATGCCGTGGAGCAGCGCGGCGTCGAGGCAATCTTCGCCGTCGCACAGCGCGGGCGCGAGCGCCGCGACGCCCGCAACCGGATCGTGTGCATACGCGTTGGGCACGCGGTCGCACAGGCCTTTGCAGCCGGCCTGGTTGTCGACCCAGAGCACGGCCATGCCGGCACGCTGGACGAGATCGAGCAGGTTCTCTTGGTCTCGGTCGCGCGACTCGTAGCCCGATTTGCCGAGCGCCGAGAGCATGCAAGGCAACGATGCGGCGGTGTTCGTGCCGCACGACATCACGTTGCGAAAGCTCGTCACGTCGAGCGCCGCGAGCTCGCGGTTGGTGGGCCGGCCATAGCCGTTCAACGCGAAGTGATCGGCGCGCGCGGTTTCGCCGATTACCAGCACCAGCAGCGGCGGCTTCGTGCCCTCGGGCCGCGGCAGGATGCGCGCATCGGCGCCGATCGCCAGCGGCGGGCCGGGCGGCTTGGCTTGCGATTGCAAGCCCAAGTGGACCAGCGCATAGAGCGAGTTCACCGGGTTGATCAGGTAGCGCATCGTGCGGTGGTTGCGCATCGTGCCCGAAAGGTCGGCGAACAGCGCGAACAGCAGTGCCGCGAGTACCAGCGCCAGCGCGGCGAGGCCGAGCAGGTTGCGGCCGGCTTGCGGCCAGAATCCGCGGCTCGATACCGGCGCGCGCCAGAGCAGCCACAACGGCACGCCGGCCAGCAGCGTGAAGCTGCCGAGCAGCCGGAGGTTCAGCAGGTCGCGCACCTCGCGCGGGTCGGTCTGCACGACGTTGGTCATCATCGTGGTGTCGATCACCACGCCGTAGCTGCCCATGAAGTGCGCGCCGAGTGCGGCGGCGATCAACAGCACCGCGATCGCCGGCTTGATCGTGGCGCGCCAGGCAAGCGTCGCGAGCAGCAGCGCGGTGAGCGCGGCGATCATCACGCCGAAGCCGACGACGAACAGCGCGCCGCGCGCCGAGTTCGTTTCGGGCAACGCCAGCAGCGCACGCCACAGCGGCCAGTTCGGCAGTGCTGCCATCCAGAGGCCGGCGAGTGCGGCCAGCGTCAGCGGGTTCCAGCCGGCAGCATGCGGCGGGCTGTCGGAGAGGCCGGAGAAGGTCCTGCGGTTTGTCATCGAGCGATTGTCGGATCCGGAAAAACAGCTTCGGTGCCCGTGAGCGCCGAAGCATCGATCACTTGAACAGGTCTTTGACCCGATCGGTCCAGGTTTTCGCGTTGGGTGAATGCCGGTCGCCGGAACTGCGGAACGCCTCGTCGAGTTCTTTGAGCAGCTTGCGCTGGTGCTCGGTCAACTTGATCGGTGTCTCGACGCTGACATGGCAGTACAGGTCGCCCGGGTAGCTCGACCGCACGCCCTTGATGCCCTTGCCGCGCAGGCGGAAGGTCTTGCCGTGCTGCGTGCCTTCGGGCAGCTCGATCTCGGCCTTGCCGCCGAGCGTGGGCACCTCGATCTCGCCGCCGAGTGCTGCGGTCGTCAGGCCGATCGGCACGGTGCAATGCAGGTCGTCGCCGTCGCGCTCGAAGATCTCGTGCTGCTTGATGCGAATTTCGATGTATAGGTCGCCCGCGGGCCCGCCGTTCGTGCCGGGCTCGCCGTTGCCGCTGGAGCGGATGCGCATGCCCTCGTTGATGCCGGCAGGAATTTTTACCTCGAGCGTCTTGTTCTTCTTGATCCGGCCCTGGCCGGCGCAGGTGGTGCAGGGCTCGGGAATGATCTTGCCGGTGCCGTGGCAGTGCGGGCAAGTCTGCTGGATGCTGAAGAAACCCTGGCGCATGTGCACCGTGCCCTGGCCGTTGCAGGTGCTGCAGACCTTCGGGCTGGTGCCCGGCTTGGCGCCGGTGCCTTTGCAGGTCTCGCAGCTCTCGTACGACGGGATGCGGATCTGTGATTCCTTGCCGTGCGCGGCTTCTTCGAGGGTGATCTCCATCGCGTAGGAGAGGTCGCTGCCGCGGAACACCTGCTGCCCGCCTGCGCGGCGTTGCCCGCCCGCGCCTGCGCCTGCGCCACCGAAGATGTCGCCGAAGATGTCGCCGAAGGCCTCGGCGAATCCACCGAAACCCTCCGTGCCCGGGCCGCCACCGCCGCGGGCCATGTTCGGGTCGACCCCGGCGTGACCGTACTGGTCGTAGGCGGTGCGCTTTTGCGCGTCGGTGAGCATCTCGTAGGCCTCTTTGGCCTCCTTGAACTTCTCTTCTGATTTCTTCGCATCGTCACCCTGGTTGCGGTCGGGGTGGTGCTTCATCGCGAGCTTGCGATAAGCCTTCTTGATGTCGTCTTCGCTGGCGTTCTTCGGAACACCCAGCGTTTCGTAGTAGTCACGTTTGGCCATGAATTCCAGGCTCCGGTCGATTCAGTATTCGTTGCTGTTTCAAACACCAACGCCGGTTTCAGCCGGAGCCGCGTGCTCCGTCCGAAACCGGCGAGGATCAGGGGAAGGGAATCAGCCCTTCTTGACTTCCTTGAATTCGGCGTCGACGACGTTGTCGTCGGCGGCGGCCTTCGCGGACGCCGGCTCGGCCTGGGGCTGTTCTGCGCCCGCACCGCCGGCCGCTGCCGCAGCGGCCTGCGACTCGGCGTAGATCTTCTCGCCGAGCTTCTGGCTCGCCGTCATCAGCGTTTCGGTCTTGGCTTCGATCTCGGTCTTGTCTTCGCTCTTCAGCGATTCTTCCGACGCCTTGATCGCCGCCTCGACCTTCTCTTTCTCGCCGGCGTCGAGCTTGTCGCCGTGCTCGGCCAGGCTCTTCTTGACGCTGTGGATCATCGCGTCGGCCGAGTTGCGGGCCTGAATCAGCTCGAGCTTTTTCTTGTCATCGGCTGCGTTGACTTCGGCGTCTTTGACCATCTGCTCGATCTCGGCTTCGCTCAGGCCCGAGTTGGCCTTGATCGTGATCTTGTTTTCCTTGCCGGTGCCCTTGTCTTTCGCGCCGACGTGCAGGATGCCGTTGGCGTCGATGTCAAAGCTCACTTCGATCTGCGGCATGCCGCGCGGCGACGGCGGGCTGCCTTCGAGGTTGAACTCGCCCAGGCTCTTGTTGCCCGAGGCCATCTCGCGCTCGCCCTGGTAGACCTTGATCGTCACGGCCGGCTGGTTGTCGTCGGCGGTGCTGAAGGTTTGCGCGAACTTGGTCGGGATGGTCGTGTTCTTCTTGATCATCTTCGTCATCACGCCGCCGAGCGTCTCGATGCCGAGCGACAGCGGGGTCACGTCGAGCAACAGCACGTCCTTGCGGTCGCCGGCCAGCACTTGGCCTTGAATCGCGGCGCCCACGGCCACGGCTTCATCGGGGTTCACGTCGCGGCGCGGGTCTTTGCCGAACAGCTCCTTGACCTTCTCCTG
>JANMWQ010000797.1:0-3415 GCA_031394085.1 Rhizobacter sp.
ACCATCGACCATCGACTCGCGGCTCGCGGCTCGCGGCTCGCGGCTCGTCGATCACGGCGTGCCTTCGGCGGGCGATTTGGCTGCGGCTCGCGTTGCGCGGCGGGCGCGGCGCTCGGCATCGAGCGCTTGCCCCGCCGACCACCACTGCGCGTACTCGTCGGGCGACTCGAGCGTGATGCGGCCCCACGCGCCGGTGCGAAAGTCGTTGATCACGATCTCGGCGGCCTTTTGCAGGTTCACGTGCCCGCCCGCCAACAGGCCGCCGCGCTTGCGGCCGATGTCGGCCAGCAAGGCTTGCACCGAGATGGCCGAAGTGGCCGAGAAGTCAGCGAGCTTGTAGCGCGAACGCAGCCGGTCGGCATAGCGTTCGCGAACGTTCTCGAGCAAGGCCAGCGCGACCTCTTCTTCGTCGTAGGCATTGCGCCCGATGCCGCCGCTGGCCGCGAGGTGGTAGCCGCTTTGCTCGACGACGATGCGCGGCCACAGCATGCCGGGTGTGTCGAACAGGTGGAAGTCGCTCGCCACCATGATCTTTTGCTCGACCTTGGTGATGCCCGGCTCGTCGCCGGTCTTCGCTGCGCGCTGGCCGGTCAGCGAATTGATCAAGGTCGATTTGCCGACGTTCGGAATGCCGCAGATCAGCACCCGCACCGGCTTGACCATGCCGCCACGCAGCGGTGCGAGGGCGCGACACGCTGCGATCAGCTGCCGGGCCGGCGCGCTGATGCTGGCATCGAGCGCCAGTGCGTTGGTGCCGGGCCGCGACTGGTAGTGGGCCAGCCACAGCGCCGTGAGCTCCGGGTCGGCGAGGTCTTGCTTGTTCAAGACCTTGAGCGCCGGCTTCGCGCTTGTCAGCTCGGCCAGCAACGGGTTCGCGCTCGAGCCGGGCAGCCGCGCGTCGAGCAACTCGATCACCACGTCGATCTCCGGCAAGCGCTCGGCGATGGCCTTGCGCGTCGAGTGCATGTGACCCGGGAACCACTGGATGGGCATGTGTCGGTGCTTTCGGATTCAAGCGGGTGGTGAAGGCGATTGGCGGTCGTTGGCACGATCCGCGAACTCGGCGCAAGCCCGCATCAGTTCATCGAAAGGAAGCGCGTTTCCAACCATCAGCTGGTCCGCGAGCATGCTTGCGTAGTCGACCGCGAGCGCTTCGCGGGCCGCTCCCTCGGGCACGATCCGAAGCCCGCCGAACGCTGCCGCGAGGTAGTCGATGACGGCACCGGCGGAGTCCTTCTCGGCGAAGAAGTACGACTTTTGCTCAGCCACGGCCTTCGCGACCTCACGGTCGCCGATGGCATTGGCGAAGTACGCGCTGCGGCCTATCGCCGCCAGATCGTGCCAGTGCCGCGCATAGCGCTCGCTGCGGATGCGGCCCTGGGCGCAGTAGACGTGCGCCGCAGTGGCCTTCTCCCAGAACGTTCGTGCCACGCTCATGACGACCGGGGACGCCGCAGGAAACAGGACACCTTCGACATGACCCTCCATATCGCAGGTGACCGGAAGCGCCTGGTGCGGTTCGCCCGTGGCGCGACCGCCGAACTCCAGTGTGACGACCGGCGGCACGTAGCCGGTCCCGCGCTTGATCGCAGGGTAGTGCAGCATCAGCTTCTCGCAATCTGCTCCGCCGATTTCCAGCGTCGCCTGCAAGCCGTCGCGAGACAGCGCTGCCTCGAGGACGGGCCGTACCTGGTCAGCGATCCAGCCCGGCAGGCGATCCCGCACGGCATGGCTCCACTTGCCGGCCTGGCTGCGGTTGGCCGGCAAGGGATCGTCGTTGTCGACCAGGTCTGCGATCAGCTTGCGAATGTCGCAGGTGAGGTCGATGTCCTCGGAGAAGCGATCGATGATCTTGTAGGCCTTGGACAGCGACGTGCCACCCTTGAACGTCAAGTCCCCGGCCAGCGGTGAGCCGAACAGGGCGCCGAGCGCCCAGACCACCCACACGTCCTTTTCGAGCAGATGGGTCGGTCTGTCGGTACGGGCGCGGGCCTGCTCCAGCACCTCGCGCTGGTCCGCGATGCTCAGGGCGAGAAAGCGTTCAGCCACGAACCGCCTCTTCACCGATGGCCCGCGCCATCCATGACGGCAACGCTGCCCGGGTGGACGCCAGTGCCTGCCACTCCGCCGCCGGGAGCGTCAAGTGCAGGGCTGCCAGTGATTCCTGGACGTGGGTCGGGCCCATCCAGGCCAAGGCGCGAACCGCCGCACCTGCCTGCCCATTGCCCAAGGCGAGCATCCAGCGCGGCGCGTGCCGGACCAAAATATCCGACTCACCGAGCCTCAGCTTCTGGGTTCGGCCGGACGTGAAGTAGACCTCCCGAATCGGAACCTGCTGGGTCAGTCCCAGTGCATTTGCAGCCGCGGCGCCATGCGGCGCCACGGTCTCGCCGCTTCGTGCCGCCAGCGACGCCACCACCTTCTCGGGTGCCGGCGCCCGCGTTCCGAAGCGGCTCGATACGGGCGTGACGTACGTCCCTCTTGCGACTCGCAGCAACTGGCCTGCCTTGGTCAGGCGGGAAAGTGCCTGATCCACTGCGGCGCGCGAACCCAGGTGCAGAAACTCCTTGGGCGAGAGCACGCCTCCCTCGGGCAGGGACCGTGCATGCAGCAGGATGAATTCGGGCAGCGTGGTCATCGGAAAACGCAATATTGTCAGAATCGTAGCACTGTTTCTGACATTGCCCGGAGCCTGATGCCTTGCTTTAAATCTCGCCCCGCTTCGTCAGGACATGGCCATGTAGTCCATCCACGGCCAATGCGTGAGCGCGAAGATCACCAGCAGCACGGTCGCGACAGCGCGATGCGCCGGTCGAGGCCGGTGGCGGTCATGGCGGCGGCGATGAAGCAGGCCGCAGCCACCAGCGCGACCGCGCTGTTGGAGAAGCCGGACAACGCCAGCCCGAGCGATGCACGGGTGCCCATGTCGGTGCCTGTGGGCTTTGCCGCGTCGCGTGCGTATGCAAGCAAAAAGATCATCAAGGCGCCGATCACCACCGCGCTCACCGCGTAGTCGAGCGCCTCGGTCATCCAGACGATCACCGCGAAGGCCAGGATGCCCAGCATCATCTGGCCGGCGACCGGCAGGCCGGCGGGTGTCGGCATCGACACGATGGCGATCAACGCCGCCGGCGCGACGACCAGGCCGAACCGCTTCAGGGGGCCAGTGGCCGGCGGCAGCGGCAGCGGCACTGGCCCCGGCCGTGAAGGTGGCGGTGGGTTCATGGTTGTGCCCGGGTCGAAGGAGCGGGTTCGTCGAGCGGCTTTGCCTTGTCGCCCGCCCGGGCCGTCAGGCGGCTCAGCACCTTGCGCGCTTCGCTGTACCAAAGCACGGTGCTGCCCATCGCGACGCAGAGCCACCAGTCGCCTGCCGCCAGCGGCAGCGTGCCGAAGGCGGTGTACAGGAACGGCAGGC
>JANMWQ010000809.1:0-1942 GCA_031394085.1 Rhizobacter sp.
GCACCGTCCACGAGGATGCGCAGCCGCCTCAACTCATCGATGTTCTCGCCGTGGCCGGGCAGGCGGCGGTTCACGAGGTCGTAGTACGTGAGAGTCGTGTCCTGGAACGCTACGCCCTGCGCCTTCATGCCGTCGACCGTCGCGTAGATGTCGTCGGCGCCCACCGCGATGTGCTGGATGCCTTCGCCGTGGTACAGCGCCAGGTACTCGGCGATCTGGCTTTTGTCGTCGGAGCTTTCATTGATCGGGATGCGGATCTTGCCGCACGGGCTCGTCATGGCCTTGCTTTTCAGGCCGGTCAGCTTGCCTTCGATGTCGAAGTAGCGCACCTCGCGAAAACCGAACAGGCGCTCGTAGAAATCGGCCCACTCTTTCATGCGGCCTCGGTGCACGTTGTGCGTCAGGTGATCGATGTAAGTCAGGCCATGGCCTTTTGGGTCGGCATCGGCGCCTTCGATCGGGACGAAGTCGACGTCGTAGATGCTGATGTTGCCGATCGCGCCGGTGGCAGCGCCTTCCTTGCCATGCCAGCGATCGACAAAATAGATCAGGCTGTCGCCGATGCCCTTGATCGCCGGGATGTTCAGCTCCATCGGCCCGGTGTGGTTGTCGAACCCCCAAGCGCCGAGTTCGAGCGCGCGCTCGTAAGCCTGCTTCGCGTCGTTCACGCGGAACGCCATGGCGCACACACTCGGCCCATGCTGTCGGGCGAAGCGCTGCGCGAACGAGTTCGGCTCGGCGTTGATGATGAAATTGACCCCGCCTTGGCGGTACAGCGTGACGTGCTTGTGCCGGTGCTTCGCGATCGCCGAGAAACCCATCGTCTCGAACAGCTGGCCGAGCGCGACCGGATCGGGCGCGGCGTACTCGACGAATTCGAAACCGTCGGTGCCCATCGGATTTTCCCAGGGGGTGAATTGCATGTTCGCTCCAGTTCTCGCGTCGATGCTACGACACGCTGGCTTCAAATCCCCCGCACGAGCTGCAGCGTCGCGTCCTGCGACAGGTTCAACAGCTTGGCGATGTCGGTCACGTCGTCGGGGATCGCGGGGTTGTCCCAACCGTGCGCGGTGTGGCGCGCCAGGCGCAGCCCGAGCATGACGCTCTGCACCCCGGCAGTGTCGGCATGGCGGTCGTCGCTGATGCGGATCAGCAGCTCCGGCAACCGCCAGGCCTTCATCAGCGCCTGTTGCAGGTCGAACAGCTCGATGCCGAGCACCGCGAGCTGCGCCGCGCTCGAGCGCAGCGCCGGATCGCTGCGTTGGGCCTCGCTGATGCGCAGGGCCAGCGCCGGCGCGTGGCACCACAGCAGCATCTCGGCGAAATCGTGCAGCAGCGCGGCGGCGTGGATCACGGCGGCATCGTGGTCCATGCGGTGCACCGCGAAACCGAGCGCGAAATTCGCGCCACGGTGCGCGCGCTTGAGCGTATCTGCCAAGCCCTGCAGCGCATCGGGTTCGGCGGCGAGGCGGTCCTCGACCGTCGGCTGCGCACCGAATGCTCTGAAGAATGGCGAGATGCCGACCATCACCAGCGCCGAAATCACGGTCTCGACATCGGTGACGGCGCGCGCGCTGCGGTGCATGGCGGCATAAGCCAGCACCTTCAGTGTCATCAACGGGTCGCTCGCGATGGTTTCGCCGAGGCTGTTCGCGTCGACGCTGTCTTCGTTCGCGCGCAACGCTTCGAGCGTCTCGGCGGTTTGCGCGAGCACCGGGATCTCGGCCGCCCGGAAATGCGCGGTCCACGCGGCCAGGTCGCGCAGCGGGTGCGTGAGTTGGGGCAGGAGCGACGCCGCGGGATGTGTCATCGACATGCGTTCGATATCGGCGCGGCAGTGGCCGGGCTTGAGCTCACGGGCGTGCTGTTCAGCCGGTCGGCCCGACCGCCAGCATGTGGCCCTCGGCCGGGTTGGTGCCGCCGCCGAGCAGCGCGGCGTAGG
>JANMWQ010000814.1:0-2190 GCA_031394085.1 Rhizobacter sp.
TGCCCGCAGGTCGACATCCTCGTCAACAACGCCGGCGGCCCGCCGCCCGGCGACTTTCGTGAGTGGGACCGCGACGCCTGGATCAAAGCGCTCGACGCCAACATGCTCACGCCGATCGAGCTGATCAAGGCGACCGTCGACGCGATGGCCGCGCGCGGCTACGGCCGCATCGTCAACATCACCTCGGGTGCGGTGAAGGCACCGATCGGCGTGCTCGGTCTGAGCAACGGCGCGCGCAGCGGGCTGACGGGCTTCGTCGCCGGCCTGGCACGCAGCAGCATCGCAGCGCACGGCGTGACCATCAACGGGCTGTTGCCAGGCGCGTTCGACACCGACCGACTGCGCACCACGCTGCGCGCCGGCGCGGCCAAAGCGGGGCAAGACCCGGATGCCGCATGGAAGGCGCGCGAACAGACGATCCCCGTGCGCCGCTTTGGTACCGCCGACGAGTTCGGCGCGGCGTGCGCGTTCATCTGCAGCGTGCACGCGGGCTACTTGACCGGGCAGAACATCCTGCTCGATGGCGGGGCGTATCCGGGGACGTACTGAGCGCATCGAGTCAGCGCCCGCGGCGACCGGCCATCGCGCAGCGCCGTCCCCGTTCGCCATGAGCCTGTCGAAGGGCCGGCTTCGACACGCTCAGCCCGAACGGGGAGGGAAGGTGCCCCGCGATCGCAGCGACCTCTCCGTTCGCCCTGAGCCTGTCGAAGGGCGGCTTTGACAGGCTCAGCCGACCGGGAAAGGCTCCGGGCATCGCGCAACAACCCCCCCTTCCCTGAGCTGGTCGAAGCGCGGCTTCGACAAGCTCAGCCCGAACGGGAAGGGAAGGTGCCCCGCGATCGCAGCGACCGCCCCGTTCGCCCTGAGCTTGTCGAAGGGCAAGCCCGTGGCGCGGGACAATCCTGCGGTGAGCGCATCCTTTACCCGGGCATCGCCGAACCGCAGTACCAGCCCTGCTCGAACGGCCCGTCGATCAGCTCGGCGCAGCCGGGGCAAACCCAGCGCCGGTGTGGCGGGTTGCGCAGCTCGTGCAGGAGGGTGCGGGCGCGATCGAGTTGGTCGGCGTCCATCACCCAGAGCTCGGGCAGCGTCTGGTCGGGCGGCACCTCGCCGGCGATGCTGCTGGCGTACTGGCGCTGCACGTTGGTGGGCACGCCGGCGTGGGTCAGCAGGTCGGCCCACAGCGTGGCGAGCGCGAGGTTCGGTGCAGTGGTCAGGCGCTTCATGGTCGGCAGAGTGTCGTGCATCCGCGCCCGGCATGGCGCAGGCGATGCTGGCACGATAGGGTCCTTGTTCCAGCGACCGGAGACCCGCATGACCCAGATTAGCCCCACCGTCCGCATCGAAAAGAATGGCGGCGCCGAAGAGATGCACCTCGTCGACCTGTCCGTCGGCGACCCCGGCCCTGGCGAAATTCGCATTCGTCACCACGCCTGCGGCCTGAACTTCATCGACGTGTACCAGCGCTCGGGCGTCTACGCGTTGCCGATGCCACTGTCGCTCGGCATGGAAGCGGCGGGCGTGGTCGAGGCCGTGGGTGAGGGCGTCGCGCACCTGAAGGCCGGCGACCGCGCGGCGTACGCGAGCAACCCGCCTGGCGCGTACTGCACGCTGCGCGTGATGCCCGCGAAGACGGTCGTCAAACTGCCCGACGCGATCTCGTTCGAGACCGGCGCCGCGATGATGTTGAAGGGCCTGACCGCGCAATACCTGTTGCGCAAGACGCTGCCGCAGGAGGGCCTGCAAGCCGGTGACTTCGTGCTGTTCCACGCCGCGGCCGGTGGCGTCGGCCTGATCGCCTGCCAGTGGGCCAAAGCGCTCGGCCTGCAGCTGATCGGCACCGCCGGGTCGGACGAAAAGTGCGCACTCGCGAAGGCCAACGGTGCGGCCTTCGTCATCAACTACCGCACCGAAGATTTCGGCGCGCGCGTCAAGGAAATCACCGGCGGCAAGGGCGTGAAAGTGGTCTACGACTCGGTCGGCAAAGACACCTGGGACCAATCGCTCGACTGCCTGCGCCCGTTCGGGTTGATGGCGAGCTTCGGCAATGCCTCGGGCGTGGTGGCGCCGTTCGCACCCGGCATGCTCGGCGCGAAGGGTTCGATTTATGTGACGCGCCAGACGCTGTTCACGCACATCGCGACGCGCGAGTCGACCCAGGCGATGGCCGATGAGCTGTTCGCGGTCGTC
>JANMWQ010000841.1:0-1920 GCA_031394085.1 Rhizobacter sp.
GCCGAGCTGCACCCGATCTCCAACCTGCTGCAGGTGCGCGACATCCACGACGAGATCCGCGAGCGCGGCCATGCACACACCACGCGCGTGTGCGGCGTCGTGCGCGAGAAGGCCGATGCGCGCACCGCGGCCGCGATGCGCTTGCCGAAGCACGCGCCGGTGTACCGCGTGCAGCTCGTGCACCTCGAAAACGGCGTGCCGATCCAGCTCGAAGACCGGCATGTCAACCCTGCGCTCGCGCCCGACCTGCTCGCGCGCGATTTCACCCAGGTCACGCCGTCGTTCGTGCTGTTCGAGCACGCGCCGCTGACCGAGGCCGAGCAGGTCGTCGAGGCGGTACTCGCGAGCGCGGAGCAGGCCAAGCTGCTCGACGTGGCCGAGGGCAGCGCGCTGCTGATGGTGTCGCGCCGCACGGTGTCGCAAGGCGCGGTGGCGTCGGTGGCGCGCCTCTACCACCCCGGCACCCGCTACCGCTTGATCGGCCGTTTTTCCGTCTAGCAGCAACGATCACAATGGCGCACCTACGCGCCGAGATACCCGCCATGACCCCCAAAGAAACACCCCCGTCGACCGCCGCGCGCGCACACGACCTGACCGATGCCGAGTTCGCCGAGCTCGACGACCTGTTGCTCGAAACCCCCGAGCCGCTGGAGCCGCTCGACGCGGTGATGCTCGACGGCTACCTCTGTGGCGTGATCGTGCAGCCGGTGCTGCTGGAGCCTGCGACCTGGCTCGCGCACGTCTTCGATTTCGACGGCCGCCCGCTGCCGGATGCAGTGAATCAGGAGTGGTTGGCCCGCACCACCGCGTTGATCATGCGCCGCCACGCCGCACTGAACCGCGCGATCGTCGAAGACGGCTGGTTCGATCCGCTGGTGCTCGAGTTCGACGAGGAACACCCGCGCGAGCCGGTGCCCGAGGGCGAAGTCGATCACATGGCCACGCTCAGCCCGGTCTCGCAGTCGCTGATGCCGTGGGTCGCCGGTTTCCACCACGCCGCCGAGACCTTCCCCGATCTGGCCGAGATGCCCGACGACGCGGTGATGGCCGCGCTCGCCCGCCTCTATCGCCACCTGCCGGTCGAAGACGACGAGCAGCGCGAGCTGGTCGCACTGCTCGACCGCGAGCACCCGCTGGCCACGCTCGACGACGCGATGGAAGAGCTCGTGGTCACGATCGCCGACCTGCAGGACCTGACGAGCGAGCAGCGCTACAAGGTCGAGACGGTCAAGCGCGAGACGCCGAAGGTCGGCCGCAACGACCCGTGCCCGTGCGGCAGCGGCAAGAAGTTCAAGCAGTGCCACGGAACCACGTGAGGCGCTGGCGCGGCTGAGCAGTGCGGCTCCAGCTCCTGTCCGACCTTCACCTCGAAACCGAAGTCTTCGAGCCGGCGCCTGCGCCTGACGCCGAACTGCTCGTCCTCGCCGGCGACATCGACAGCACCTGGGCCGGCCTCGAAAAATTTCGCGGCTGGCCGGTGCCGGTGATCTTCATTGCCGGCAACCACGAGTTCGACGGGCGCGAGATCACGCAGGCATGGCCCGCGCTGCGCGACCGTTGCACGCAGCTCGGCATCCGCCTGCTCGAATGCGAAAGCCTGGTCGTGCCCGATCGCGCCGGGCAGCGCATCCGTTTCGTCGCGACCGTGCGCTGGAGCGACTTCGACCTGTTCGGGCCGAGCCAGCGCGAGCGCGCGATGCGTGCCGGCGGCTACTTCGTGAAAGTGATGCGCTCGACCCGCCACGGCGCGCCGTTCGACGCCGCCGCGGTGCGCGAGGAATCACTCGTTTGCCGCGACTGGCTGCGCAACGAACTCGCGCAGCCCAACACGGGTCAAAGCGCCGGCTGGGACAAGACCGTCGTCGTCACGCACTTCGCGCCGAGTTTTCGCAGCGCCGACCCGCGCTACGGTGCGCAGCC
>JANMWQ010000843.1:0-2568 GCA_031394085.1 Rhizobacter sp.
CCCGAAGACGTGGGCGACGCGAGCCGTGCCGGCGATGCCGCGGCCAATGCGATCGTGCAGGCCTCGGGCGCGCTGATCGGGCAGATGCTCGCGTCGGTGGTGAATTTCTTCAATCCGTCGCACGTGTTCGTCAGCGGCGGCGTCACGCGCATCGGGCCGCTGTTGCTCGCCTCGCTGCGGCAGAGCGTGTACCAGCGCTCGCTGGCCTTGTCGACGCGGCATTTGGAGATTTCGTACTCGCCGCTCGGCGATCGATCGGGCCTGATCGGCGCGGGCGTGCTGGCGATGCAGGAGATGCTGCGCGGGCGCGGGAAGGTGCTCCCAGCATGAGCGCACATGTCGCGTTCGACGGCGTCGTCAAATCGTTCGGCCCCGTCGAGGTGCTGCACGGCGTGACGTTCGACCTCGCGCCCGGCCGCGTGATTGGCCTGCTCGGCGAAAACGGCGCGGGCAAGAGCACGCTGATGAAGATCCTCGCCGGCTACGAGCGCCTGACCAGCGGCGAGCTGCGCATCGACGGCGCGGCGGTGAATTTCGATGGCCCGCGCGCGGCCGAGGCGCGGGGCATCGTGATGATCCACCAGGAGTTCGCACTCGCCGAAGATTTGACGATCGCGCAGAACATTTTCCTCGGCCACGAGATCACGCGCGGCTGGTGGCTGGCGGACGCCGCGATGCGCGCCGAGACCGAACGCGTGCTGCAGCAGGTCGGCCTCAAGGCGAGCCCCGACACGCCAGTCAAGCGGTTGATCGTCGCCGAGAAGCAACTGGTCGAGATCGCGAAAGCGCTGCAACGCAAAGCGCGCCTGCTGATCATGGACGAGCCGACCGCCACGCTCACGCCGGGCGAGACCGAGCGGCTGTTCGCGCTGATCGTGCAGCTCAAGGCCGACGGCGTCACGCTGATCTACATCTCGCACAAGCTCGACGAGGTCGAGCGCGTCACCGACGAGATCGTCGTGATGCGCGACGGCCGGTTCGTCACGCGCGAATCGACGCGCGACGTGACGCGCCAGCAGATGGCCAACCTGATGGTCGGGCGCGAGCTTAGTGACCTGTATCCGCCGAAGGATGCGCGGCCTGAACTGCAAACGAGCGTGGCGCCGCTGTTGAAGGTGCAAGGCCTCAATGTGCCGGGCTGGGCGCGCGACGTGAATTTCGAGGTCGCGCCCGGCGAGATTCTCGGCTTCGCGGGGCTGGTCGGCGCCGGGCGCACGGAGTTGTTCGAAGGGCTGCTCGGGCTGCGCGCGCACACCGTCGAGCGCATCGAACTCGCCGGCCGCGCCGTGCGCTTTCGCAGCCCGCGCGAGGCGGCTGACCAGGGCCTCACCTACCTCAGCGAAGACCGCAAGGGCAAGGGCCTGCACGTCGACTTCGGACTGCGCGAGAACCTGACGCTGATGGCCTTGAAACGCTACGCCGCACCATGGCTCAAGCCCGACGCCGAGCGCGCCGCGTTGAAGACGGCGGTGGCCGACTTCGGCATCCGCACCGGCTCGCTCGACATCAAGGCGTCGTCGCTGTCGGGTGGCAACCAGCAGAAGCTCGCGCTCGCGAAAGTGCTGCACCCGGGGCCGAAGGTGATCGTGCTCGACGAGCCGACGCGCGGCGTCGATGTCGGTGCCAAGCGCGACATCTATTTTCTGATCCAGCGGCTCGCACGTGAAGGCCGCGCCGTGGTCGTCGTGTCGTCCGAACTGGTGGAGCTGATCGGCATCTGCCACCGCATCGTCGTGATGCGCGGCGGTGCGCAACAGGCCACGCTCGACGCCGCACAACTCACCGAAGAAACCTTGATCGCCCATGCCACAGGAACGAACTGAACAACGCAGCGCCGAGCGCCTGAGAGTTTTTCGCGGAGTCGCTGCAATTTCCGTTCGGGCTGAGCGCGTCGAAGCCACGTCACCGGGTGTGCAGGCACTTCGACAAGCTCAGTGCGAACGGTTTGGAGTCGGAAATCGAAAATCTCTCACATTCTGAGGCGGCACGCCATTGGTGGTCGCGCCTGCACGGCATCGGCCCGGTCCTCGGCCTGGTGCTGCTGTGCATCGCCGGCGCACTGCTGAACCCCGATTTCGCGACCCTCGACAACGCGATGAACGTGCTGACGCGCACCGCCTTCATCGGCATCATCGCGGTCGGCATGTGCTTCGTGATCATCAGCGGCGGCATCGATCTGTCGGTCGGCTCGATGGCGGCGCTGATTGCCGGCAGCGTGATCATGCTGATGAACGCGCTCGGCACGAGTGGCATGGCGCCGGTCGCAGTCGTCGTGCTCGGCGCTGGCTTCGCGGTGCTGCTCGGCGCGGTGTTCGGCCTCGCGCACGGCCTGCTGATCACGCGCGGCAAGATCGAACCGTTCATCGTGACGCTGGGCACGCTCGGCATCTTCCGCGCGGTGCTCACCTACCTGTCGAACGGCGGCGCGATCACGCTCGACAACACCTTCGCCGATGCCTACGCGCCGGTCTACTACGGCGCGCTGCTCGGCGTGCCCGTGCCCGTGTGGGTGTTCCTCGTCGTCGCGCTGCTCGGCGCGCTGATCCTGAACCGCACCGCCTACGGCCG
>JANMWQ010000067.1:0-3972 GCA_031394085.1 Rhizobacter sp.
CGAACCGAGCATCTTCGGCTGTGCACGGCCGTAGCGTGAGAGCGCTTCGATCGCGGCAAGTTTTCGCACATCGAGATCCGCCTTGGGCGACCAGAACTTGCGCTCGATGCGGCCTTCGACGAAGGCGGTCAGGCCCGCGAGCATCGCATCGCGCGCCGCATCGGGCAGCGCGAAGCCGGCTTCGTGGGCCGCCGCGAGCACGTAGGCGGTGAGCCGGTCGCTGCCGCGCGGGCCATCGGCGACGCGCGGCGGAAAATAGCTCGCGAGGCCGTCGCTGTCGAGGTAGGTCGGCAGCGCGTTCGCGACCGTCGCCCACAGCTTGCGGTCGTTCAGGCCGATCGACTTCGAGGCCTGCTGCTCCAGGCAGGTGAACGGGTAAGTCTCGAAGTAGCGGCGCATGCCGGGCAGCGCGCCGCTGAGCTTGGGTTGCACCGCGATCACGATGCCGCCGCGCGCTCTGGCGGGGTCCTTGCCCGTCTCGGGCAGCGCATCGGCCGGCGCCGAGATCGGCAAGGTCAGCGTGCCTTCGAGCTGCTGCAGCGTGGCTTGCAACACGCGCACCGGCACGGCGGGCGAGACGAGTTGCGTGACCTTGATGCGGTCTTTCGACCGGTCTGGTGTCGCCGAGCCACCTTGCTCGTCGGCGCCCGCCTCCCAGGTGACGCTGAACGCATCGGCGGGAATGGTGACCGGCCACACGAGCTCCTTCGCCGAACCGGCCGCGACAACCACGTCTTGCGCCGGCAACACCAGCGGCGTGCGAACGATGTCGGGCGCAAGACCCGAGTTCACCGTGCCCTGCAGCGTGGCGCGCACCTTCATCTCGCGTGCGGTCGTGTTGCGCAGCGTCAGCATCGCGCCGAACTGGTCGCCTTCGCGCACCAGCGGCGGCAGGCCGGCGAGCAGCTGCAGGTCTTGCATGACGCGGATGCTCGCGCTGCCGGTGCCGAACTGCGCGGCGCCTGTGTCGGCGATCGCAACCAGCTTGAAGCTGGTCAGCGAATCGTTCAACGGCACCTCGATCGTGGCCTCGCCGTTCGCGTCGAGCAGCACGTTGGCCCGCCACAGCAGCAGCGTGTCGAACAACTCGCGCGTGCCGCCGCGCCCGCCGCCGCCGCCAGCCGCGACCGCCTTGCGGCCGTAGTGGCGGCGGCCGATGATTTCGCTCTGCGCCGTGCTGGTTTCCACACCCCACGCGCGCTGCTGAATCATCGCGTTCAGCAGGTCCCACGAATCGTTGTTGCGCAGCGCGAGCAGGCCTTCGTCGACCGCCGCGAACGCGACCTCGGTGCCGGCCAGCGGCTTGCCGTCGAACGCGACCTTGACCTTCGCGATCGCCTTTTGACGCACCGCGTATTGCGGCTTGTCGGTTGTCACCGTCACCTGCAACTCGTGCGCCTTGATGCCCACCTTCAGCGCCGCCACACCGAGCTTGAACGCCGGCTTGCTCAGGTCGACCATCGCGGTCGGCGCCTGGTATTCGCGGCCTTCGTACCAGAACGAGCGCGCCCAGTTCATCGGCTCCTTCCAGCCCCAGGTGAAGAACGAATACCAGGGCACCTCGCGGATGCGGCCGCGCAGCGCGAGCACGCTGACATACACGTTGGGCCCCCAGTTCGGCTCGATCTTCAACGCGATGTTCGGGTCGTCACCGCGCAGCGTGACCACACGCGTATCGATGACGCCTTCACGCTCCACGGCGACGAGTGCGGTCGCTTCACGGAACGGCATGCGCACCTGCAACTTTGCCGTCTCACCGGGCTCGTAGCGCGTTTTCTCGGGCAGCACATCGATGCGGTCGTCGTTGTCTTGCGCGAACCAGAGCTCGCCCTGTTTCGTCACCCAGACGCTGCTCGCGGCCTGCACCACATTGCCGGCCGCATCCTTCGCGCTGGCAATCAACTCGACTTGCCCGGCGGTGTTCAGCTCGGCCTCGCACAAGAGCAATCCGCGGTCGTCGGTGCTGCCGCTGCACAGCGCGCCGAGGTCTTTCGTTTCGGTGCGGTTGTCGTAGGCGTAGAAGCCGCCGACCATGCGCTTGCGCGTGCTGATGGTTTGGCTGAGCCGGCCGCGCACCTCGATGCGCTGGCCTTTGATGGGCTTGCCCGCCGTGTCGAGCGCGAGCGCGGTGAACTTGACCTTGCCGCGGCTGCTCGCCCACGCGCCGGTCTTGATGCCGAGCACGGTGGCACTCGGCCACAGCGGGATCGTGGTCGACGTGGTCTGCACCTCGCCGTTCGGGTCGTTGTAGGTCACCTCGGCGGTGATCGCGCTCGGCCGGGTCACCGGCGGCAGGTCTTTGAGCGTGAAGGTGGCCGCGCCGTTCTTGTCGGTCGTCAGCGCGAGCTTGTCGACGACGAGCTTGGCGTCGCGTGCGTCGGGGGTCGGCTCGGTGTCTTCGTCGCCACCGCTGTTGCCACGGTTGCCCTGCGCGTTGTTCGGCTCGCGCGGCGGCTCGAACGAAAACTCGTCGTAGCCGTCGAAGTTCGTCGACCGGCTCTTCAGCAGCGCCGAGGCGCGCGCCGCCTGCTGCGCCATCGGGCCGCCGGAAAAGTAGTTGAGCTGCAGCGCGACGGCCAACTCTTTCGGCGCCACCGCCACCGCCTTCGGCCCGCTCACGCGCGCATCGACCAGCGGCAGCCGGAACTCCTCGACGCGAAAGTTGCCACTGGTCCACTCGCGCCGCCGCTTCTCGTTGGCGTTGTCACCGCGCTTGTCACCGCGCTTGTCACCGCGCTTGTCACTTTCGCCCTCGCGTTCGAGCACCACGTTGTAGAGCCCGAGCTTGGCCGCCGGCGGGATCGCCCAGCTCGCGACCGCGCTGCGCGATCCATTCCATTTCAGCGGCTGCGTGAATTCCTGGCCGGTGCCCTGGTGCACGATCTTCATGCGCGTCGGCAAATCTTCGGGCTTCGCGTTCGCGAGGCCGGCCGAGGTCTCGAAGCGCACGAAGTGCTTCATCGAGACGGTTTCACCGGCACGGAACAGCGTGCGGTCGAACACCGTCGCGGCGCGCGCGTCGGGCTCGGCGCCGCGCCCGGTCGGCACGTTGAAGCGCCAGGATTCGATGCCCTTCTGCCAACTGCTGAACACGAACGCGGTGTCGACAACGCCTTTCTGATCTGGCTTGCGGGCCGTGACGAACAGGCCGTGCTCGTTCGGGCATCCGTCGAAATCCGAATCGATCGCCTGCGCGACTTTGGCCAAACCATTCGCGTCGGTCTTGCCCGACCAGAGCTTCTTGCCGGTGCAATCGTTGACCGCGATCTCGGCCCCTTCGACCGGCTTGCCGCGGTCGAGCGTGGTGACCCAGACGACGCTGTTCTCGCGCCCGAGCTTGAAGTGCACGCCGAGGTTGGTGACGAGCACGCCGGTGCGCACGAACATCGGCGCGCGCTTGTCGAGCAGCGACTGGCCGAGCCGCAGCGATTCGATCTCGACGACGTGGTAGCCCGGCGCGCCGATCGGGATACCGACCACCTCGAAAGGCCGCGGGTCGCCGCCATTCAACTGCGGCAGGTCGAGCCGCTTCGCGCTCGCATCCTTGTTAAGCAGCGAGAGCTCGCGCGACGCGAAATAGCGTTCGATCCTGCGCTTGGTGACCTTGCCTTTCGAGTCGGTGTCGCTCTCGAAAGAGAACCACTCACGCTCGGGCAGGCCCATGTCCTTCGCGCTGATCTGGCGCTCGTCGTACTGCTTCAGCTTGTTGTACCAGGCGAGGATCTCGGCGTCGGTCTTCAGTGTTTTCACGCGCACCTGGCCGCTCCCAGCCGCGGGCCGCAAGTCGCCCTGCACATGGCGCAAGGTCACCGGCACGAGCGGGTCGCCGAGCTCGACCACGCCGAAGGGCGCGGCGGCGAACTTGGCGATCGGCGGCGCGTCGCCGGTCGCGACCTTGAGCGGGAACATCGACGCATTCGCGAGCGCGCGGCCGGCGTTGTCGCGCAAGTCGCCGGGCACGTCGACCGTGAA
>JANMWQ010000098.1:0-5129 GCA_031394085.1 Rhizobacter sp.
CCAGCGGCGACACCGATGCGCCGCGCTATCGCAAGATCAGCGGCACCGGCAGCGTCGAAGAAATCACCGCGCGGGCGCTCGCCGCGCTCGCCTGACGAGAGCGCATCCCCATGGAAATCGCAGGCAAGGTCTTCATCGTCACCGGCGGCGCTTCGGGCCTCGGCGAAGGCACGGCGCGGATGCTCGTCGCGCACGGCGCGAAGGTCGTGATCGCCGACCTGCAGGTCGACAAGGGCGAGGCACTGGCGGCCGAATTGGGCGGCGTCGCAGTGGCCCGCTTCGTGAAGTGCGATGTGAGCCAGGAAGCCGATGGCCAGGCTGTCGTCGCTATCGCAGTGGCGCTCGGCAAGCTGTTCGGCCTGGTCAACTGTGCCGGCATCGCGCCGGCCGCGAAGACGGTCGGCAAAGACGGCGCGCACGCGCTCGGCACGTTTGCCAAGGTCATCACCGTCAACCTGATCGGCAGCTTCAACATGATTCGCCTCGCCGCCGAGGCGATGAGCAAGAATGAACCGGAGCCAACCGGCGAGCGCGGTGTGTTGATCTCGACCGCGAGCGTCGCCGCCTACGACGGCCAAATCGGCCAGGCCGCGTACGCGGCCTCGAAAGGTGGCATCGTCGGCATGACCTTGCCGATCGCCCGCGACCTTGCGCGCAACGGCATTCGCAACATGACGATCGCGCCGGGCATCTTCGGCACGCCGATGCTCTTCACGATGCCACAAGAGGTGCAAGACGCGCTCGCCGCCAACGTGCCCTTCCCGAGCCGCTTGGGCACACCGGCCGATTACGCCAAACTCGTGCACCAGATCGTCACGAACGAGATGCTCAACGGCGAGGTGATTCGCCTCGATGGCGCGATCCGGTTAGCGCCGAAGTAATCACATCGCCCCGGAAACGAAACGCGGCCCCTCGGGGCCGCATTTCGTTGGGGCGTGTGCGATGCGCTTCCGGAATCACGAGGCCTTCGCGCGCCGCGCATACAGCGACCACAGCCGTGCCAGATCGCCCGTGCCGTCGTTGCCCGACACCGTCTTCAGCGTCGCCTGCGCCTTCGCGTTCTCGCCGGCGGCAAGCTGCGCGATGCCGAGGTGCAGCTTCGCGTCTTCAGCACGCTTCAAGCCGCCTTTGGCGATGCCTTGCTGCATGGTCTGCAGCCCCTTGGCCTTTTGACCCTCGAACACCTGGTTCATGCCGATCGTCACGAGCTCGTTGCCATCTTTGGCGGCGAGCGCCGTTTTCTCATCCTCGGCCTGCGTCTTCTTCGCTTCGTCGATGCGCTTGTTGACGAGCTCGCGCAAGCGCTTGTCGCGCTCGGCCTGCGGACCCACACCGAGGATGCCCGCGGCGAAGCCCTTGTCGATCACCTGTTTCGATTCGGCACCCGAGCCGGCCTGCAGCGCGAGTTGCGCCAGCTCCGAATAGTCGGCAGCGCTGCTCATGCTGCCGGTCGCAAACGAGAGACGATAGGTGTCGAGCGAGAGGCGATCCGAGAAGCCCGGCTTGCTCTGCAACCGACTCAATAGCGCGACCCAGTACTCTTTCTTCGGGTAGTAGGTGACGAGGCGTTCGAGCGCGAATGCTTCGCCGTTCACGTCCTTTTGTTTCACCGCCGCGTTCATCAGCAAATTAATGCGGTCTTCGGCCGGCACCTGCCCGTTGCGCTCGGCCGCCTGGATCTCGGACGTCAACTGCTTGGCCGCGCCGGCCAGATCGCCCGAGAGGTACTGCGTCTGGATCATCAGCGTGCGGTTAGCGCTGCTGGTGCCGCCTTCGGCGAAGTAGCGTGCGTACCATTGCTGCGCCTTCGCGTACTCCTTCGCGCGGTAATGCGTGCCGGCGATCGACTCGATCGTGCGCAACTTCTCGGCGCCGCTCATGCTGCCGGCCAGCGCCTCGTATGAGCGCGCCGCGGTCTCGGCATCACCGGCGCCCGAGGCAGCCGCGAGCCGCATGCGCTCGATCAGGTTCGACTCGGCAGCGGTCTTGCCGCCAACTGCATCGGCTTCGCGCACCTTGCCGAGCGCCTCGCGGTACTTGCCGGCCTTGATCATTTCTTGTGCGGCCTGAAGCGGCTTGCCGACCTCCGGGCGCATGCCCTGCCCGTGCGCCGCGCCGAAAACCAGCAGGGCCGCAGCGGCTGCCATCACGCGATTCATCACTCTGTTCATACGTTGCTTCACGGGCTGCTATTTCACGAACTGCTCGTTGCCCACCATGCCGAGCTTGGTCACGCCCAGCCGCTGCGACTCGGCCAGCACCTCGGCCACGTAGCGGTACTCGACCAGCTTGTTCGGCCGCACGTGCACCTCCGGCTGATCGGGCTGCGCCGCGGCGTCGCGAAGCCTGACCTCGAGCGCCTGGCGCGTCGGTACCGTCTCGCCGTTCCACAGGATGGTGCCGTCGAAGTCGACATCGATCGTCACCACCACCGGTTCCTTGGTCTGCGGCGGCGGCGTGCCGGCCGGCATGTTCATGTTCACCGCGTGCAGCTGCACCGGGATCGTGATGATCAGCATGATGATCAGCACCAGCATCACGTCGATCAACGGCGTGGTGTTGATGTCCATGATCACCTCGGGCTCGCTCGAGCCTCCGCCGCCCAGGTTCATTGACATACTGTTTTCCTCAGCCCTTGGGGGGTGGTTCGGTCACGAAGCTGATCTTGGCGATCGCCGCGCGCTGGCAGGCGAAGACCACGCGGCCGATCGACTCGTAGCGCGCCTTCTCGTCGCCGCGGATGTGCACCTCGGGTTGCGGCGTGAGCACCGCGATCTCTTTGAGCTTGGCGAACAGGGCGTTGTTGTCGGCCACGAGCCTGGCGTTCCAGAACACGTCGCCATCCTTGTTGACCGAGATCTCGATGTTCTCGGGCTTGGTCTTGCGCGCGATGTTGGTCTCTTTGGGCAGGCTCATCGGGATCGTCTGCGAGACCACCGGAATGGTGATCAGGAAGATGATGAGCAGCACGAGCATCACGTCGACCAGCGGCGTGGTGTTGATGGTGGAGACGACATCGTCTTCGTCCCCACCGCCTAGGTTCATTGACATGGCCGGGCTCCTGTGGGCGCGTTGATGGGCACGTTGCAGGGGGCGTGGGCTCAGCGGCCCGCGGTCTTCATGCGCGCGCCCATCAGCACGCCGTGCAGGTCGGCGCCGAAGTTGCGCACCGACTCCATGTTGACCTTGTTGCGGCGCACCAACCAGTTGTAGCCGAGCACCGCCGGCACGGCGACGAACAGGCCGATGGCGGTCATGTAGAGCGACTCGCCGACCGGCCCGGCGACCTTGTCGATCGACGCCTGACCGGCCACGGCGATGGTGGTCAGCGCGTTCAGGATGCCCCAGACCGTGCCGAACAGGCCGATGAACGGCGCGGTGGAACCGACCGTCGCGAGCACCGCCAAACCATCCTGCAGACGCGACTGCACGTCGCTGATGCTGCGCTCGACCGAGCTGGTCACCCACGTGCTGCGGTCGATGTTTTCGGTGAGCGCGCCTTCGTGGTGGTCGCTGGCGGCCATGCCGCTGTCGGCGATGAAGCGAAAGGCGCTGCCGTCTTTGAGGGTCTTGACGGCGTCGGGCAAGGTGGCAGCCTTGAAGAACCCTTTGCGGGCGTTCTTGGCCTCGCCGCTGATCTTGAAGCTCTCGTAGAGCTTGGTGATCAGGATGTACCAGCTGGCCAGACTCATGATGACCAAGACGACGAGCGTGCCGCGCGCGACGAAGTCACCTTGGGCCCACAGCATGCCGATGCCGTAGGGGTTGTCGACCGTCTCTTTGGTGGTCACGGCATCGGCGATCGGCGCGGCTGCAGGCGCGACGGCGGGCGCGGCAGGCGCGGCCGGAGCTTCGGCAGCCGGGGCCGAGGCCTGCGCATTGGCGATCTGCGGGGCGGCAACGAGACTGGCGGCGAGGGCAAACGCGGCGAGAACGGACTGGAGGCGGTTGGTCATCTTGGAGACTCCTGCAAAAATTCTGGAACGAATCGGATTGTCTTGGGGGAATTGACGAATGCCGCGCGCTGTGGCGGCACCCGAAGGGCGCACTACTCGAGCTTGAAGTCGAAGGTCTGGTCGGCCTTGAGTTCGTCGTCGCCGGCAGCGGCGCAGCCGTACTGCATCATCGCGGCCCGCACGGCCGAGTCGAACACGCCACGCGGCTGCGACGAAAGAATCTCGACCGAGATCACCTTGCCGGCCTTGATGGTGGCGCGGGCCTTCACCGTGCCGGTGATGCCTTCACGAGCGGCCTTGGGCGGCATCGTCGGCTGCACCTGAGTGGCGCACGCCACGCCGATCGAGACGACGGCGGGGCGCGGCGCGGGTGGTGCCACTGGCGCTGCGACCGGCGGCGTCGGCGTCATCACCGTGGGCGGCGGTGGCACGACCGAAGGCGCGACCGAGATGGTGGGTTGTGGCGGCGGCGGCGTGGCGATCTGCACTTCCGGCGGCGGGATGTAGGGCGGCGGCGGCGCTTCGAGCTTGGGCGGCGGCGGCAGCACGATCTCGGGCGGCGGTGGCGGCTTCTTGATCTCTTCGATCACCTTGGTCTCGATCGGTGCACGCACCACATCGACGACCTTCTTGGCCAGCCCGCTGACCAGCGCCCACACGACAAGTGCGTGGACCAGGATGACAACCGTGATCCCCACCAAATGCCGGCGCGGATCAGCTTGTCGCTCGGAAAAATTCATGTTCTGGGATCTCCAGATTGAGTGAACGGGAAAAGATCGACGCGAACATTACCACCTGCCGGCTTGTGGCCGTGTAGGCGAGCATCTGGAGAACCGCGCCTTTTGCAGGGCCGCATTCTAGCGATGAGCAAGAGTCGTTCCGGCGTGCGCGCGCGGGTGGAAACCCGCACGTCTTTGCGCGTATCGCTACCGGCCCCCGTGCGCGAAGTGCTTCAGCGACACGTCAGATTTCCGAATACGCCACTTTCAGTCCGAGGTGCTGCGAGAACGGCAAGAAGTCCCGGTCTGCATGGAGAAGCGTCAATCCATCCTCGATGCACCGGGTGGCAATTAGCGTATCGACGGTCTTCCGAATGGTCACTCCCACCGCTCGCAACGACCGGTAGTTCGCGCATGCCTTGACCGCAAGGTCGTACCCTGCCAGATCGATGTG
>JANMWQ010000162.1:0-3954 GCA_031394085.1 Rhizobacter sp.
AGCCGGCGCTCGACCTCGAGGTGAACGAGGTGGCGCCGGACATCGCCGTCGCCACTGTCGCGGAGTTCAGCCACGCACCGGCAGCAGCCGCGACAGCGCGCCGCCTGCGAGCTCGCCGATGCGCGCGAGAAACTCGGTGCCCATGTCGGCCGCGTAGCGGGTCGGGTCGGGCGAGGCCAGCACCAGCATGCCGAATGCCGCGGTCGGCGCGTTGTCGGCCGCATCGGCGCGCAGCGGGATCAGCGCCATCGACTTCGCGCTGGCCGGTTCTTCGAGCCACTGCGCGGCCTCGAAGCCCGAGTTCACACCGCAGTACGGCAGCGTCAGGCTGCCGGCGAAGAGCTTGATGTCGTCGCCGACCGGCTGCGCGAAATCGTGGCTCGCGAATGTCGCCGCAGCGCCCCACACGCGGATGCCGGCCTGCGGGATGATGAACTGGTGCATCAACTCGCGCACCGCCACGCCCGGCAGGTCGGCAGGCTGCGCGGTGAGCATCAGCGTACGCGTCCAGCGGTGCAGGCGGTCGGCGATGCTCACGTTGTCTTGCCCATAGCGGATCATCTCGATGATCTTGCCTTCGAGCCCGCGGATCTTGTCGCGCAGCATCTCCATTTGCCGCTCTTGCAGCGAGACCGCGCGTTGGCCGTGCGGGCTCGTGAGCTGCACGCTGCCGAGCAACTCGGCGTGGCGCTCGAAGAAGCCGGGCGTGTTGGCCAGGTAGTCGGCGATGTCGGTTTCGGTGATGCCTTGCACGCCGCTGGTCGTCATAGTTCAATTTCTCCGTCAAAGACTGTTTCGGCTGGGCCGGTCATCAGCACATGCACGGTTTGGTCGTGCGCGCTGCCCTGCCACTCGATGGTCAACCGGCCGCCGCGCGCATCGACATCGACCCGCGCATCGAGCAGCCCGAGGCGAATACCGGCGACCACCGCCGCGCACGCGCCGGTGCCGCAGGCGAGCGTCTCGCCCGCGCCGCGCTCGTGCACCCGCAGCCGAATGTGCGAGCGGTCGACGACCTGCATGAAGCCGGCGTTGACGTGGCGCTCGAAACGCGCGTGGCCCTCGACCGCCGGGCCGAGGCTCGCGACCGGCGCATGATCGATGTCGGCGACGAGTTGCACCGCGTGCGGGTTGCCCATCGACAGCACCGCGACCTCGACGATCTGGTCCCCCACATCGAGTGGCCACAGTGCGAAGCCGCTCAACTGGTGGGCTTCAAGGCCAGCCGCATCGAACGGCACGCGCGCCAGATCGAAGACCGGCGCGTTCATGTCGACGCTGACGCGGCCGTCGTCCTGCAGGCGCAGCTCGAGCGTGTTGTTCATCGTTTGCACACGCAGCGTGCGCTTGGCGCTCAGGCCGTGTTCGGCAACGAAGCGCACGAAGCAGCGCGCGCCGTTGCCGCAGTGCTCGACCTCGTCGCCGCTGCCGCCGTTGAAGATGCGGTAGCCGAAGTCGATGCCCGGCACGCTGCTGCGCTCGACCATCAGGATCTGATCGGCACCGACGCCGAACCGGCGGTCGCCGAGCTTCTGAATTTGCGCCGGGCTGAGTTCGATGCGCTCGCGCGTGCCGTCGAGCACGACGAAGTCGTTGCCGGCGCCTTGCATCTTGGTGAACTTCAGCCTCATGGGCGGATTATGGCCGTCAGTACAACGGCGCTTCGCCGGGTGGACGCGTCTTGAAACGCTTGTGCACCCACAGGTACTGCGCCGGCAATCGCCGAATCTCGGACTCGATCCAGGCGTTCATTCGCGCGGTGTCGGCGATCGCGTCGTCGGTCGGGAAATCGGTCAACGGCGGCAGGAAGCGCACGCGGTAGCCGGCGCCGCCCGGCAGCGTCTCGGCGACGACCGGCTGCACGACCATGTTGAGCGCGCGCGCCAGCCGCGACGGCGCCAGCAGCGTGGCCGCGGGGATGCCGAAGAACGGCACGAAGGCGGCGTCGCGTTCGCCGAAATCCATGTCGGGCAGATTGAAGAACGCATCGCCGCGGCGGATCGCACGGAACAGCGCCTTGCCCGCCTGCCTGCGCGGGAAGATCTCGGCGTTGCCCAGGCGCAGGCGCCCGCGGCGGATCGCGGCGTCCATCACCGGGTCGCTCTGCGCCTGGTAGATCGAGATGCCCTTGCGCTTCTGGAACAACAGCACCGACGCGCCCGCCACGTCGAGCGCCATGAAGTGCGGCGCCAGCCACATCACCGGGCGTTCGCTGCGCTCGGCGAGCGTCACGTCGCCTTCGACATGGATCAGGCGCTTGAGCCGCTCGGGCGAGGCGTACCAGAGCAACCCGCGCTCGAGGATGCTGCGACCGAGCCATCGAAAGTGTTCGCGCGCCAGCGCTTCGTGCTGCGCCGGCGTCTGCTCGGGAAAGCACAGCGCGATGTTGCGCAGCGCGATGCGGCGGCGCGCGTTGGCGAACGGGTACAGCAATCGGCCGAGCCCGCGGCCGAGCCGCGCCTGCAGGCCCAGCGGCAGGCAATGCAACAACCACAGCAACGCCAGCAGGATTCGCGCGCCCAACCTCACTCCTCGTCTTGTTTTTGTTCTGCCGAGCGCGGCTGCTTGTACCGGTTGTAGCCCCACAGGTACTGCTGCGGGCACTGCCGGATCAGCCGTTCCATCGCCCGGTTGATGACCGCCGCGGATTCTGCCTGACCCCGATCGGTGGCTGGCAGCGCTTCGCCCAGCTCGCTGACCCGCACCGTGTAGCCCGCACCGCGCGGCAGCCGTTCACCCCAGATCAGCAGCGGCACCGCGCCGGTCTGCTGCACCAGCCGCGCCGCCAGCGTCATCGTGTAGGCCGGCTTGCCGAAGAACGGCACCCACACGCCCATGCCGTCGGGTGGCACCTGGTCGGGCAGCAGGCCGACCGCCTCGCCGCGGCGCAGCGCACGCATCATCTGGCGCACGCCGGCGAGCGTGGCCGGCGCGGTGGCCACGCCGGGGCGCGCGCGCGACTGGTCCATCACCTCGCGCAGCGCCGCCTTGCGCGCCGGCCGGTACAGCACGGTGATCGGGCCGTGCGCTGGCGCGAGGTCTTGTGCGATCGCCTGCGCGGTGACCTCGAAGCTGCCCATGTGCGGTGTCAGCAGCACCACGCCGCGGCCGGCTTCGAGCGCGGCCACGATGAGCTCGCGGCCCTGCCAATTCAATTGCGGCCCGATCGGCTCGTCGGCGGGACGCATCCACAAAAACGGCGCCTCGGCCACCATGCGCCCGGCCGAGGCGATCGCGGGCCGCGCATCGGCAAGGGCGATGCCGGCCTGGCTTGCGTTTTCGTGAAAGCGCGTGCGGTACGACGGCGATGCCCCGTACGTGATCCAGCCGAGCGCGGCACCGATCGCGTGCAGAAACCACAGGGGCCGGCCGGCAAGCCAGCGGAACAGGGTCAACATCTTCTTTATAATTCGGCCATCGCCGAGTTAATTTGAACTACTTGCGGGCGATGCGCGAGGCCTTCTCACCGAGGCCGGCGCCGGGCGGCTCCCCAGTCGCTCAACAAATGCCGCTAAAGCGTTCGCCGCTCCTCCAAGAGATTCAGGCCGGCAACGCAAGTCACTTGCAATCCGCTCAACCCACTGGAGTCTAAGAGTGTCAAACGATTTTCTGTTCACATCCGAGTCCGTCTCCGAAGGCCACCCCGACAAGGTCGCCGACCAGATCTCCGACGCCATTCTCGACGCGATCTTCGCGCAAGACCCGCGCTCGCGCGTCGCCGCCGAAACGCTGACCAATACCGGCTTGGTCGTGCTCGCCGGTGAGATCACCACCAACGCGCACGTCGACTACATCCAGGTCGCGCGCGACACCATCAAGCGCATCGGCTACGACAACACCGAGTACGGCATCGACTACAAGGGCTGCGCGGTGATGGTCTGCTACGACAAGCAGAGCAACGACATCGCGCAGGGCGTCGACCACGCGAGCGACGACCACCTCAACATCGGCGCC
>JANMWQ010000193.1:0-2440 GCA_031394085.1 Rhizobacter sp.
CCAGCGGCAGCGCCGGCCGCCCGGTGACCGCGATTCAGTGGTGGAGCGGCAGCGCGTTCAGCGGAATGCGCAGGTAAGACACGCCGTTCTCGTCCGGCGGCGGCAGCTCACCGGCGCGCACGTTGACCTGGATCGACGGCAGGATCAGCGTCGGCACTTCGAGCGTGGCATCGCGCGCCTGCCGCATCGCGACGAACTCGTCTTCGCCGATGCCGTCGTGCACGTGGATGTTGTGGGCCTTCTGCTCGGCGACAGTCGTCTGCCAGCGGGCCGGTCGCGTGGCGGGCGGGTAGTCGTGGCAGACGTACATCGTGGTCTCGGGCGGCAGGGCCAGCAGCTTGCGCATCGATCGGTACAACTGATGCGCATCGCCGCCGGGAAAGTCGGCGCGGGCGCTGCCGACATCGGGCATGAACAGCGTGTCGCCGACGAACACCGAGCCATCGATCAGGTAGGCCATGTCGGCCGGCGTGTGGCCGGGCACCAGCAGTGCGGTGACTTCGACTCCGCCGATCTTGAAGGTCTCGCCATCTTTGAACAGGTGGTCGAACTGGCTGCCGTCGGGCCTGAAACCGCGCTCGAGGTTGTAGAGTTTCTTGAAGGTCGCCTGCACCACCCGGATGTTCTCGCCGATGGCTGTTTTGCCGCCCACGCGTTGCTGCAGATAGCGCGCGCCGGAGAGGTGGTCGGCATGGGCGTGGGTCTCGAGGATCCAGTCGACCACGAGCGTGTTGTCGGCCAGGCAGGCGAGCACCTGGTCCGCCGACGTGGTGCCGGTGTGGCCGGACTTGAAGTCGTAGTCGAGCACCGGGTCGATCACTGCGGCGTGCCGAGTGACCGGGTCCCAGACGACATAGGTGACGGTCCAGGTCGTCGGGTCGAAGAAGGCTTGCGTCGTGGTTCGCTCGCTCATGAGGTGCTCCGCTGGTGCCATGTTCGGTCTGTTGACCGTCTATTGACCAATAGTATATTGATAAATATAATGATTGCAATCCGTTGCAGCCGAAATCACCCCGTGAAAGCCTCGCCACTCACCCTCGACCCCGAAACGCTGCGCCGTGCCGCGGATCGGGCGGTCGGCGCGCTCAAGCTGCTCGCCAACGTCGAACGCATGCTGCTGCTGTGCCAACTCTCGCAAGGCGAGATGTGCGTCAGCGACCTCGAAGCGCAACTCGGCATCCGCCAGCCGACCCTCTCACAACAACTCGGCGTGCTGCGCAATGAGGGCGTGGTCGCCACACGCCGCGAGGGCAAGAACATCTTCTACAGCGTGGCCGACCCCGATCTGCTCGAGATCCTGGCGGTTCTCTACCGACTCTACTGCCCGAAGGAAAGACGATGACGATTGCATGGCATGAATTCACCCCCTGGTCCGCCCTCGCGGGCGGGGTGTTGATCGGCGTCGCTGCGGCGATGTTCGTGCTGCTGAACGGCCGAATCGCCGGCATCAGTGGCGTCATCGGCGGGCTGTTCAAGCCGGTCGCGGGTGATGTGGCCTGGCGTGCTGCCTTCGTGATCGGGCTGATCGGTGCGCCGCTCATGTATGGGCTGTTCGCGGCGTTGCCGATGCTGCGGATCGATGCGTCATTCGGCGCGCTGATCGTGGCCGGGCTGCTGGTCGGCGTCGGCACGCGCTACGGTTCGGGCTGCACCAGCGGGCACGGCGTGTGCGGCCTTGCACGCCTGTCGCCGCGCTCCCTCGTGGCGACGGCCGCGTTCATGGCGGCCGGCTTCGCCACGGTCTTCGTGACGCGCCACGTGTTCGGCATCTGAGGCGCCCTTCATGACAACCTTCACATCGCTCCTCGCGGGCCTGGTCTTCGGACTCGGCCTGATCGTCTCCGGCATGGCCAACCCGGCCAAGGTGCTGGGTTTCCTGGACCTCGCCGGCGCGTGGGATCCGTCGCTCGCCTTCGTGATGGGCGGCGCCATCGCGGTCGCGGCGCTCGCGTTCGCGGTGGCAAGCCAGCGCACGCTGTCGATGCTCGGCGCTGCGATGAAGCTGCCCACCTCGCGCGACATCGATCGCCGCCTGGTGATCGGCAGCCTGCTGTTCGGCATCGGCTGGGGCGTGGCCGGTTTCTGCCCCGGGCCGGGGCTGGTGGCGCTCGGCATGGGTGAGGCCAAAGCACTGGTCTTCGTCGTCGCCATGCTGGCAGGCATGGGCCTGTTCGAGTTGATCGAGTGGCGCAAGCGGGCGACGGCGCTGCAGGGCGTCTGAGTCGTGGCAGGGCTGTCAGGCGCCGAACGCTTCGGCGCCAGGTGATCGTCAGGTGGGCGCGTTGCCCGAGAACTCGTCGAATGCGGCGATCGCGTTCGCGGCGTACATCAGCGATGGTCCACCGCCCATGTAGACCACGACGCCGAGCGTCTCGTCGAGCTCCTGTCGCGATGCGCCGAGCTTGACGAGGGCCTGGACGTGGTAGCCGATGCACGGGTC
>JANMWQ010000205.1:0-2890 GCA_031394085.1 Rhizobacter sp.
TCGTCGCGCGCATCCGACCAGCGGCCGTGCACGTTCATGATGTAGCGCGCATCGCGGCCGAAGAAGGCCGTGGCCGTGGGCGCCACGCGCGCCATCGCACCGCCGAGTTGCGCGATGAAAATTTCGCACTCGGGCCCGGGCAGGCGCGCGGCCGAAGCGATCACGACATCGAGCGCCGCATCGCTCAGCTTGGCGAAGTTGTTCGACTTCCAGTAGTTGCGGCCGCCTGGCGTGAGCAGCGGGTCGAACGCGGCCTGGAACGCGGCGTACGGCGTCGGCCCGACCGCCGCTGCGATCGGCTCGCCGAACTGCAGCACCGGCGCCGCGGCGCGCGCACCGGCCTCGGCCTCACCGCAGTGCACGAGCGCGAAGATCACCACGTCGGTGCCGTGCGCCGCGGCCGGCAGGAACGGCAGCGGCGGCGCCTTGCGCAGCACCGGCCAGACGCTGAGCTCGTCGGGCGCCGCCGCGCTGAAGTCGCGCCACGCGTGCAGCACCTGGCGCGCTTGCGCGGCCGGGTAGACGACCAGCCCGGCATGCACGAGCGGGCCGACCGGATGAAGTTGAAACTCGAACGACGTGACCACGCCGAAGTTGCCGCCGCCGCCGCGCACGGCCCAGAACAGATCCGGCTCGACCGTGGCCGAGACGGCGCGCACCGTTGCGTCGGCCGTGACGACGGTCGCGCCGAGAAGGTTGTCGATCGTCATGCCGTGGCGGCGCGTCAGCCAGCCGAAGCCGGCGCCGAGCGTGAGGCCAGCCACGCCGGTGGTCGAGTTGATGCCGAGCGGCACCGCCAGCCCGTGCGCCTGCGACTCGCGATCGAGGTCGGCGAGCAGCGCGCCGGCGCCGACCTGCGCGGTGCGCCGAGCGGGGTCGATGCGGATCGCGTTCATGCCCGACAAATCGAGCATCAGGCCGCCCTCGGCGACGGCGTTGCCGGCGATGTGGTGGCCGCCGCCGCGCACGCTGAGCAGCATGTCGTTGGCCACCGCGAAGCGCAGCGCGGCTTGCACGTCGGCGTCGGTCAGGCAGCGCGCGATCAGCGCCGGGCGGCGATCGACGGTGGCGTTCCAGACCTTGCGGGCGGCGTCGTAGGCGTCGTCGGCGCCGGTCAGCACGCCGCCGCTGATGTGCGGCGTGAAAGCGTCGAGATCGGCTTTGCGCAGTTGCCGGACGTCTTTGTCGAGCGTGAGGTAGGTGAGTGAGTGCATAGGAGGCTCCAGGTGTGGATCGATCGAAGGAGAAGGACGAAAAACCGCGTCACGCCGTCAAGGCCTCCGCGCTCGCCTGCGCAAGGCAATTCGCGCCCGCCGCTTTGGCCGATCGCACCAGGTCGAACCTGTAGCGCTTGTCGGCGACGCTCGCGGACGCATCGGCGCCCTCGTTCGGATCGATCGACGGCAGCGCCCGCGCCTCGGTGACGAAACAGCCCACGCACAGCGCCGCGACGAGCGACGCAGGAAACCATGGCGCGCTGCGCTGCGACTGACTATGTTGACGGGATGGCCGCGGATCGGCGTGCGGCGTAAGGTGGACGGATGACTGCATGTGATGCTCCAAAAGCGAAAGCGTTGATGAAAGGACCAGCGCGACGGGTTCGCACCGGTTGCACCGATTCTTTTGGTTCGCGTGCCTGCGCACTTCACCCGGCGTCTCTCGCGCTTGACCGCGCGTCCGGCGTTACGTGCGCAGGGTTGATGGGCTTGATCGATCGTCCGCCCGCCTTGATCGAAACGCCGCGGAGCCGCTGAGATGAGCGACGACACGCTCTCCGATGTGCTGCGCGGTGTGCGGCTGCGCGGCGCGGTGTTCTTCTACGTCAGCGGCAGCAGCGGCTGGGCCGCCGAGGCGCCGCCGGCGAAGGAGCTCGCGCCACTGCTGATGCGTGGCCTCGAGCACGTGATCGAGTACCACGCGATCGTGCGAGGCAGTTGCTGGGCCAGCATTCCCGGCGGCCCGTCGGTGCAGCTGTCGGCCGGCGACATCGTGATGTTCCCGCAGGGCGACGCCCATGTCATGTCGAGCGCGCCCGGCCTGCGCGGGCAACTCGACATGCGCCTGTTCGACAACATTCTCGACAACCCGCTGCCGCTGCGCCTCCATTTCGACGGCCAGTCGGTGGTGGCCGATGCACCTTCCGCAGGCAGCGCCGACTCGCTCGCCGTGTGCGGCTTCATCGGCTGTGACTTGAACCCGTTCAACCCGTTGATCGCCGCGCTGCCGCGCCTGCTCCACCTGCGCGGCACCGAGGCCGACGCCTGGATCGCCGGCTTCGGGCAGCGGGCGGTCGCCGAGTCGCACGCGCAGCGCCCGGGCAGCGAGGCGATGCTGGCGCGCATGAGCGAAATGATGTTCGTCGATGCCGTGCGGCGTTACGCCGATCAGCTGCCCGCGCACAGCGAGGGCTGGCTCGCCGGCCTGCGCGACCGCTTCGTCGGCCGCGCACTCGCGCTGATGCACGAGCAACCGGCGCAAGACTGGAGCAACGACGAACTCGGGCGGCGCGTCGGCCTGTCGCGCTCGGCGCTGCACGAACGCTTCGTGCAGTTGATCGGCTTGCCGCCGATGCAGTACCTGGCGCAGTGGCGCATGCAGGCCGCGGCCCGCCTGCTGCTCGAAACGCGCGCCACCGTGGCGGCGATCGCGCTCGATGTCGGCTACGACTCCGAGGCCGCGTTCGCGCGCGCCTTCAAGCGCCTGGTCGGCAAGCCGCCGGCGGCGTGGCGCCGCGAGCGCGATGCGGCCGCCGCGTGATGCTCACTCCTTGACCGACCCGGTCATGCCCGAGACGCAGTACTCGACGAAGAACGAGTTCTCGATGCTGCGAAAATGTGGATCGAGATATCTGCATTTTGTGCATACAATCTGCGCGTGCGGATCCCTTTCG
>JANMWQ010000241.1:0-4026 GCA_031394085.1 Rhizobacter sp.
CTTGATCGCTTCGCGCTTGGCGGCATCGCCGGTGCCGACCAGGCGCGTCTGCACGATCGACGAATGCAGGTACAGGTTGTGCGGCATCACGGTCGCGCCGACGATGCCGATCGCGAGGTAGAGCGCGTCCACGTCGTGGAGCCGCTGCAGCGTCGGCACGAAGCCGACGGCCACGTCGAACCAGTTCGGCTGCACCATCGCGAGCTCGATCGCGAAGCAGCCGGCAATCGTTAGCACCAGCCCGAGCACGATCGCCTCGATGCGCCGAAAGCCCGCGCCCTGCAGACCGAGCACGAGCAGCGTGTCGAACGCGGTGATCGCGATGCCGGTCGAGATGCTCACGCCGAACAGCAGGTGCAGCGCGAGCGCGCTACCGAGCACCTCGGCCAGATCGCAGGCGACGATCGCGAGCTCGGCGCCGAGCCACAGAAAGCGATTCGTGCGTGGCCCGTAGTGATCGCGGCAGGCGCGTGCCAGGTCTTTCTGCGCCACCAGGCCGAGCCGCACGCACAGCGTTTGCAACAGCATCGCGACCAAGCTCGCGATCAGCACGACGAACAGCAGGCCGTGGCCATACTTCGAGCCGGCCTCGATGTCGGTCGCCCAGTTGCCCGGATCCATGTAGCCGACCGAGACCAGCAGCCCCGGCCCGGCGAAGCGCATGTACTTCTTGATGAACGACGCGTTCGCGTCGACCGCGACGCTGCCCTTGACCTCCGAAGGGCAGAACGGCGCGGTGGCGGTGCGGGGCAGTGAATACATCACGCGACGCAGCGTATCAGCCGTGCGCCATCAGTGCACCGCGCGCCGGCGAATCGGCGTCGATCCCGATGTGTTGGACAATCGAGGGTTCCCTCACTCGAAATACCCCATGACCGGACTCGATTACCCGAACCTGCCGCAAGGCTATGTGCAACTCACCGAAGGCCGCGTCCGCACGACCGACCTCGTCTTCGGCAAGACCTCCACCGTCTGGACCGAACCGCACGCTTTCGTGGTCGGCAGCGCGGTCGGCGAAGACGGCACCAAGGTCGCGCGCCGCATGCCAGCCGAATCGAAAAGCGCGCGCGTTCGCTCCTGATTTCGTTCGGGCCGGCCCACCGTCAATGCGGGGCTGACCGGGGCTCATGCGTTCAAGACCATGCGGTTCACACCGACGCTTCGGATGACCCATGAACCAGCCCTCGCCACACCCCCGGCCCAAGCCACCCCTTCTTTCCCGCCGCCCGTGGCACGACGGCTTCGCAGTCGCCGTGGTCTGGTGGCTCAGGTGAACAACGCGATCAGGATGATGATCGGGATCGGGATGCCGAGAAAGAAGAGAAGGAGTGAACGCATCACAGTCTCCTGGTGGGTTGGGTCGATGAAGTGATGTGGGTCAGAGATCGCGTTGGCGGCCGCCGAAAGTCGCGGCGAGGCTCGCGACGAACGCGCCGATCAGCAGCGAAACGAACAGCCAAAGCGCCGCATAGGCCGAGGCCTTGCGCGCCGTGTCGGCGGCGTCTTTGGCGGCAGACTTCGCATCGCGCAACTCTGTTTGCATGCGCGTGAACGTGTCGCTCACGCGCTTCTCGGCAGCGGGCTGCGCGAGGCCGGTGCGCTGCGCGACGAGTTGGCCGAGGTAGCGCGTGTCGTCGGCCGGCAGTGCGCCGGTCTGAATCGCGCTCGCGAGGATTCGTGCGGCCTCGGCCACGGGTGGCGCCGCGTCGCTCGGTATGCCGGTGCCGGTGGTGGTGCTGGTTTCGTTGCTGGTGCCTGCCGCGGCGCTCGCGTCCTTGCGGAACAGCATGTCGACGAAGTAGGCGCCGGGGCTCGCGGTGCTGGTGCCCGTGCCGCGCTCTGCGCTGGCCATCGCAGCGCCGCCCGCGCCGACCGCCGCCGCCGCGCCGGCGACCACGGTTGCGCCCGCTTGCGCGCCGCCGGCCACGATCCCGCTGATTGCCGAACCGAGCAGCGCGGCCGTCGCCAGCGAGGCGATCGCCCACGCCAGAAAGCCGTGTGCGGTATCGCGAAAGTAGACCTCGTCGGTGTGCACTGCCGGCCACCTGGTGCGCAGCCGGCCGGCGAGGTAACCGCCCATCCCCGATGCCACGAGCTGCGTGAACGTCAGCCACAAAATCGTCGAGACACCGAAGGTCACCGCCGTGATGCCGGCCTGCGCCCACGGCGAGACGGATGACAGGCCAAGACCCGTCCCCAGAATCAGCAAGATCAGCGACAACGCTGCCGCCGCTGCCGCGCCAGCCAAGACCGCGCCCCACGAGACGCCGCTGGTGTGCTGCGCCGTGGTCAATGGCAAGTTGCCCGCGATGCTGCGATCGAGCGGCATGCGGTCTGAGGGCAAGGCATTTGTCAGGGCCATGACAAGGCTCCAAAGTGGGTGTGGGCGAATGATCGGTGCGCGTCAGCGGGCTGGCCGTCGGACGTTCAAGTCAGCCGATGTAGGAGAAAACCTGCGCCGTAAAACGCACTCCGCCGCTGGTTCAAGATTGCCGGCGCACGGAGTATTTGCAGGCGACAAACGCATGCCATTCGTCCCTCATCGCACCGCCACCATGACCAACGTCTACGACCCCACTCAGCTCGAAGAAGGCGCGGCTCACCCGCGCGGCGCATCGTTCACCGGTGAGGGCGTCAACTTCGCCTTCTTCTCGGCGCACGGCACGAAGATCGAGGTCTGCCTGTTCGACGAGAGCGGCGCGAACGAGCTCGCGCGCGTCGCGCTGCCCGAATACACCGACGAGGTCTGGCACGGCTTCATCCGCGGCCTGCAACCCGGCCAGCGCTACGGCTTGCGTGTGCACGGCCCATACCAGCCCGAGCTCGGTCACCGATTCAACCCGAACAAGCTGCTGATGGACCCGTATGCCAAAGCGCATGCCGGCGAGTTGATCTGGTGCGACGAGTTGTTCGGCTACACCGTCGGTCATGCCGATGCCGACCTGAGCTTCGACGAACGCGACAGTGCGCCCTTCGTACCCAAGTGCGTGGTCGTCGACTCGCACTTCGCGTGGCACCAGCCGCACGGTGTGCGCGTGCCATGGGATCGCACCGTGCTCTACGAAACCCATGTGCGCGGCTTCACCAAGCAGCACCCCGATGTGCCCGAGAACCTGCGCGGCACTTTCGCCGGGCTCGCGCAAGACGCGGTGATCGACCGCATCCGCGCGCTCGGCGTCACGAGTGTCGAATTGCTGCCGATCCACACCTTTTTGAACCAGCCTTTTCTCACCGACAAGGGGCTGACCAACTACTGGGGCTACGACACGATCGGCTTCTTCGCTGCCGACCCGCGCTACTTCGCGCGGCCCGACATCGACGAGTTCAAAGACATGGTCGACCGCTTCCACGAGGCCGGCCTCGAAGTGATCCTCGACGTGGTCTACAACCACACGCCCGAAGGCAACGAGCTCGGGCCGACGCTCTCGTTCAAGGGCATCGACAACGCGAGCTATTACCGGTTGATGCCGGCCGGCGAAGACCTCCCCGGCCCGCGCTACTACATCAACGACACCGGCACCGGCAACACGCTCAACCTGAGCCACCCGCGCGTGCTGCAGATGGTGACCGACAGCCTGCGCTACTGGGTGGCCGAGATGCACGTCGACGGCTTTCGTTTCGACCTCGCGACCATCCTCGCACGCGAAGCGCACGGCTTCGACGAGGGCGGCGGCTTTCTCGACAGTTGCCGCCAAGACCCGGTGCTCTCCAGCGTCAAGCTGATCGCCGAGCCGTGGGACTGCGGCCCCGGCGGCTACCAGGTCGGCCGCTTCGCACCGGGCTGGGCCGAGTGGAACGACGGCTTTCGCGACACCGTGCGAGCCTTCTGGAAAGGCGAGGAAGACACCGTGCCAGCGCTCGCGCGCTGTCTCACCGCGAGTGGCGACAAGTTCAACCACCGCGGCCGTCGGCCGTGGGCGAGCGTGAACTTCAACACCGCGCACGACGGCTTCACGCTCGCCGATCTGTTGAGCTTCAACGACAAGCACAACTACGCCAACGGTGAAGACGGCCGCGACGGCAGCA
>JANMWQ010000290.1:0-3004 GCA_031394085.1 Rhizobacter sp.
TGGGTTGTTGCGCGAGCCAGCGGTCGTAGCCGCGGTAGTGCTCGCGCACGGTGTCGACATCGGCGCGCATCTCGTCGAAGCTGGGTCTCATGGGCTCGTCTCCTCCGGTGCAGGTTAGCAAAATTCAGGCCAATGAAACCCCAGGTCAGTCAGGGTGGGCGGCGCCATGATGCCAGTAGCGGCGCGCGTTTTCGCGGTGGCAGGCGCCTGCAGCGGGCGTGCTCGCCGTCCACAGCCAGGCGCCGCAGTTCGGCGTGATGTCGATCTCGATGCCGCGCTCGCGGTAGCGTGCCAGCACCTCGGCTGCCGGGTGGCCGAAACGGTTGCGGTAGCCGGCCTGGAACACCGCGACGCGCGGCTGCACGGCGTCGAGAAAAGCGCCTGTCGACGAGGTCTTGCTGCCGTGGTGCGGCACGATCAGCACATCGCTGCGCAGGGCCTCGGCCGATGCAGCGACGAGCGCGGTCTCTTGTTCGCGCTCGATGTCGCCGGTCAGCAACGCGCTGCGCCCGCCACCCGAGACGCGCAACACGCACGACATCGCATTCGATTTCAGTGTGCGCGCGTAGTCGCCCTCGAGCGGCCGCAGGATCTCGAACCGCACGCCGTCCCATTCCCACGACTGGCCGGCGTGGCAGCGCGTCGTGTGCGCATTGTTGTTCTGCGCCTGCGCCAGCAGCGGGTGCTCGGGTTCGAGCGAGCTGAGCAGATCGTCGACCGGCAAGGCCTTGAGCACCGCACCGGCACCGCCGACGTGATCGAGGTCGCGGTGGCTGAGCACCAGCCGGTCGATGTGCGCCTCGCCGCGCGCGCGCAGCAGCGGCAGCAGCACGCGCTGGCCAGCATCGCTCTCGCGCGAGTATTGCGGGCCGGCATCGAAGACCAGCAGGTGCGCGCGGGTGCGGATCAAGACCGAGGTGCCCTGCCCCACGTCGAGTGCGATGAGGTCGAAATGGCCTTGCGCGGGTACATCACGCGGCGGCAGCAGCAACGGCACGAGCAGCGGCAACGCGAGCAAGCGCGCGCGCCACGGCAACGGCAGCACCAGCAGCACCGCACCGATCAGCCCGGCGAGCTGGGCCCACAGCGGCGCCACCGGCACCAGCCACACGGCGCCCGGCAAGCTCGCGAGCCCGCCGAGCACCGCATTGAGTTGCTGCACGACCCAGGCGCCGGCCGCCCACAGCGGCACGATCGCGATACCGAGCAACGCCAATGGCGTGATCACCAGCGTGACCAGCGGGATCGCTACCAGGTTGGCCGCGAAGCCGACCACCGAGACCTGCTGGAAGAACACCAGCGTCAGCGGCGTGAGGCCGATGGTCGCGATCACCTGCGTGCGCAGGTCGGCGCGCACCGCTGCCCACGCGCGGCGTGGCCAGCCACGCCAGCCCGGCGCAGCGGCGGCTGCGGCCTCGAAGCGAGGCGAGGACGACGCCATCAACAAACCCACCGCGACGAACGACAGCCAGAAACCAGGCTGCATCAACGCCCACGGGTCGATCGCGGTGACGACCACGCCGGCGAGCAGCAACACCAGCGCCCAGGGCCAGCGCAGGCCGAGCGTCTGCGAGAGCGTGACGACCGCGAGCATCCAGATCGTGCGCTGCGAGGGCACGCCCCAACCCGAAAACACGGCATACGCCGTCGCGCACGCCAACCCGCCCCAGCGGGCCGCGAGCGGCGTCGGCAGCCACAGCACGGCGCGCCGGCTGCGCCGCCAGAGCCGCGCGATCAGCGCGCCGGCCAGCCACGCGAACATCGTGATGTGGAGGCCGCTGATGCTGACCAAATGGGCCACGCCCGCGTTGCGGTACACGTCCCAGTCTTCGCGTTCGATCGCGCCCTGGTCGCCGACCGACAGCGCGGCGAGCACACCGGCCGCGCGCCGGTCGGGCACGCTCGCCTCGATCGCATCGCGCACCCGCTGGCGCAGCCGCTCGACCGGGAACCCCGCCGCGCGATGCAACAACTCGGGGGCTGGTGCATCGCGCACATAGGCTGTCGCGCGCACGCCTTGCTCGAACAGTTGCAGCTCGTAGTCGAAGCCGTGCGGGTTCAGGTTGCCGTGCGGCTGGCGCAGCCGCAACGTGAAGCGCCAGCGCTGGCCGGCGCGCAGCTCGCTTTGCGGCTGGCTCAGCGCCGCGTCTTCGTGCATCCCTTTGTACCAACCGACCGCGAACACCGACGGCACCTGCACGGCCTGCCCGTCGAGCGTGGCCACGTCGGGCTCGAAGCGAAAACGCAAGCCCGCGGCACTGCGCTGCGGCAGGCTCGCGACGATGCCGGTGACAACCAGATCGCGGCCTTCGAGCGCATCGGCGAGGCCATCCGCGAGACGCGCCGAGGCACGCCATCCGGCCGCGCCGACCGCGAGCAGCAACGCCCCGATCAGCCCGAGCACGAACGCGTGCCGCCAGCGCCACGCGGCCACGGCGCCCAGCGCGCCGAGCCCGACCGCCAACCCGTACGCTTCGACGGGCCAGAGCGCACGCTGCTGCAATTGCAACGCCACCCCGGCGATCCACGCGAGCGCGAGAGCCGCCAGGCGCGTACCCGTGTCGGCCCGTGCGTGCATCGCTGCAGTGTAGGATTTGCGCATCACCATCCGACACGCGACAAACCCATGGCCCACACTGCAAATTCCATCTACGACCGACTCGCCGACCTCGGCATCACGCTGCCGCCGATCGCAGCACCGGCCGCCGCCTACGTGCCCTTCGTGCGCACCGGCAACCTGATCTTCATCTCGGGCCACATTGCCAGGCGCGACGGCAAACCCTGGGTCGGCCAGCTCGGGCGCGACATGACGACCGCCACCGCGAAAGACGCCGCGCGCGCGATCGCGATCGACCTGCTCGGTACGCTGCATGCGGCGACCGGTGACCTGAACAGCGTCGAGCGCATCGTCAAGGTGATGAGCTTGGTCAACAGCACGCCCGATTTCACCGAGCAGCACCTGGTGACGAACGGTTGCTCGGAGCTGCTTGCCGACGTGTTCGGG
>JANMWQ010000294.1:0-2028 GCA_031394085.1 Rhizobacter sp.
TGCTGCCGGCGCGGCTGTTGCAAGACGCTTTGGTGAAGGTGGCGTCGTGAGCGTCGCCATCGAGAACATCGGTCGCTGTTTGGTTCTGAAAATCCGGGAGTGATCATGCATCGCAGAAGTTGGTTGGTCGGTGTTTTTGCAAGTGGGCTGACGTTGGGTGTGCGGCTGGCGCACGCGCAAACCGGCACGCTGCGCAGCCTCGTGGTGCTCGACTTCGAGCTGGTCGACGACCAGAACAACCCGTTGACGAAAGCGGCGCAGGTGGTGCGGCTGCGCAACGCCACCGCGCAATTGCAGCGCGAGCTCGCGGAGCAGGGCCTGTACCGCGTCGTCGACCCCGCGCCGTCGCAGGCACTGCAGGTCAAATTGCGCGAGCAGCAGGAGTTTTTGTACCGCTGCGACGACTGCGCGGCGCAGGTCGGCAAGCTGATGGCGGTCGACCTCGTGATGGTGACCTGGGTGCAAAAAGTCAGCGAGCTGATCCTGAACCTGAATGTGCAGATCCTCGACGTGAAGACCGAGCAAGTCGTGTTCACCAAGTCGGTCGACATGCGCGGCAACGACGACGTGTCGTGGGGCCGCGCGGTGCGGTTCCTGGTGCGCGACATGGCCGACAAGCGCGCGCGCAATCCACGCTACGGCCTGTAGACAGGCGGCAGTGAAAGCAGCACGCGCCCCGACCCTCGCCCTGTTCGACCTCGATCACACGATGATCCCGTTCGACCGCGGACTGGCCTGACGCGCTTTCTCGTCGCCCGCGGCGTGCTCGGGCCCGACGACGAAAGCCGCTACCTCGGCTACTGCCACCAATACGTCGCCGGCACGCTCGACATCCACGCGATGCACCGCGCCGGCCTGGCGCCGCTGCTCCACGTGCCGCGCGCCACGCTCGATCAGTGGTTGCAGGCGTTCGAGCGCGAGATGGCCGCGCGCGTGCCGGCGCAAGCACTGGCGCTGGTGCGGCGCCACCGCGATGCGGGCCATCTGTGCGCCATCGTCACTGCCACATCACGGCTCGTCGCCGAGCCGTTCGCGCGGTTGTTCGGCATCGAGCACCTCGTCGCCACCCGCTCGGCCACGGTCGACGGTTCGCCCGATGCGGCCTTCACCGGCGATATCGACGGCGAGCCGTGTTTCCGGGCGCACAAGGTGAGCCGCGTGAACGCGTGGCTGGCGGCGTATTCGGCCGAAACAGCGGCCGGTGTGGCCAGCTTCGAAACCACTTGGTTCTATTCGGATTCGATCAGTGACCTGCCGTTGCTGCAGGCCGTCTCGAACCCCGTGGTGGTGCGCCCCGACGAGCTGCTGCGCGCGCATGCACAGTCGGCAGGCTGGCCGGTGCTCACGTTGGATTGACGGCTGCTAAGACGAGCCGACCCCTGCATCAAACCTGAAGCAACCCCCAGCGCAACGCCACGAGCGTCAGCTCCGACTGGTTGCTGGCGCCGAGCTTTTGCTTGACGTGATAGAGGTGCGTGCCGACGGTGCTGGCCGATAGGCTCAGCGTCTCGGCGATCTGCGCCACGCTTTGGCCGCGCGCGAGCTGGATGAACACCGAGAACTCGCGCTCGCTCAGCGTTTCGGCCGGGCTCGCGTCGCCATCGAGTTGCGCCAGCGCGAGCGCCTGCGCGGTCTGCGCATCGATGTAGCGCTGGCCGCGCGCGACCGCGCTGACAGCGGCAGTCAACGCTTCCGGGGCGCTGCGCTTGGTCAGGTAGCCGAGCGCACCGGCGCGCAGCACGCGCCGCGGGTGGGCGGTGTCTTCGAACGCCGAGAGCGCCAGCACGCGCGCCTTCGCGTCTTGCGAGAGCAAGCGTCGCACCGCCTCCAAGCCGCCCATGCCGGGCATCGACAGGTCCATCACGACGATGTCGGGTGCCACGCGCGCGTACATCGCGCACGCCTCCTCGCCGCTTTCGGCTTCGGCCACGACCTCGATCTGCGCCTCGGCGAGCAGCATGCGAAAGCCCATGCGCACCAGCGCGTGGTCGTCGACCAACATGACGCGGATCATGGCGACGCAGCCGC
>JANMWQ010000329.1:0-3286 GCA_031394085.1 Rhizobacter sp.
TTGTGGATGGTCATCTCCGACAGTCGATCGCCGACATGGAATCGGCGCAGGCCCTGGGTCATGATTTCGCTCCGTGCTTGTGAGAATGTTTGGTGGGATGTTTGGTGGAATTTTTGGGCGGCGCCGTGCCCGTGGTCTTCTGGCCGAGCTTGCTCTCGGTTCCGTTGAGAAGCTTCGCGATGTTGGCCTGGTGGCGGTAGACCAGCAGCGCGCCCGTCACGGTCACGGCGATCGCGACAGGCCCACCCCCCCAGCCCAGGATTTGATAGAACGGTGCGAACACCGCCGCGATGAGCGACGCCAGCGACGAGTAGCGCGTGAACGCTGCGATGATGAGCCAGGTCGCGAGCGTTGCCAGGCCGAGCCAAGGGTTCAGTCCGAGCAGCACGCCGGCGGCGGTCGCCACGCCCTTGCCGCCTTTGAAGTGAAAGAACACCGGCCACAGGTGGCCGAGGAACGCCGCGAGGCCGACGAGCGCGAGCGAGCCTTCATCCAGGCCGTAGGCGCCGCCGAACTCCTTCACGAGCATGACCGGCAGGTAGCCTTTGAGCGCGTCGAGCAGCAGCGTGACGATGGCCGCGGCCTTGTTGCCCGAGCGCAGCACGTTGGTCGCGCCGGGGTTGCGCGAGCCGTAGGTGCGCGGGTCGCTCAGCCCCATCGCGCGGCTGACGATGACGGCGAACGACAGCGAGCCGATCAAGTAGGCGGCGAGTGTGGCGAGCGCGGGGTAGAGGGTCGGCATGGGCGGGTCGCGGCGCGCGGTTGTGTGCGGCTGTGTGACGTTGTGTAAAGGGCGGCGCTATTTTGCGCCCTTCGGCGCGCACGTCGTCATAACGCGCAGTTCACCGCCCTTGCACCGAGCAAGTCCGTCAGCACGGCCGGCGCGATACCGATCAGGTACCCGCGCCGCCCGCCATAGATGCAGATGCGCTCGAGCGCGAACGCCGTCGCTTCCACGTACACCGGCATCGCCTTTCGCAGGCCGAACGGCGAGGTGCCGCCGACCATGAATCCGCTGTGCCGCTGCGCGACCTCGGGTCGGCACGGCTCGACCGACTTCGCACCGATCTGGCGTGCGAGGTTCTTCGTGCTCACCTGCTTGTCGCCGTGCATCAGCACGATCAGCGGCTGGCCGCGTTCATCCTGCATCACGAGCGTCTTGATGACTTCGTGTTCGGGCACGCCGAGCTGCCTGGCCGACTCGGCCGTGCCGCCCTTGTCAACGTAGTCGTAGACGTGCTCGGTGAACGCGACGCCATGCTCGCGCAGGAACTGCGTTGCAGGCGTCTCGCTGACGTGCTGGACTTTTTTCATGTCGACAATGTCATGGCACCGGGTCGCGGGCCGAGGGTGACGATGGCAGTGGGTCCATCGCGGGCAAGTTTATCTTTGCGACCTGCCGAAACTCGTGGGACAGTTCAGCGCATGACGCAACCGCCACCCTGGACAACGGAGATCGCGCTGCGCATGCGCCGTCATTTTTTGCTGAAGCTGGTGGGCACGTCGGCCGCGATCTGGGCCTTCTTCATCGGCTACTTCCACTTGCTGCGCCACCCGGTCAACGCGGTCACGGTGATGCCGCTGACGGCGCTCGACGCGCTGATCCCGTTCCAGCCGGCCGCTCTCTACGCCTACCTTTCGCTGTGGCTCTACGTCGGCATCGCGCCCGGCCTGCAGCTGCGCTTCATGGAGCTGCTGGTCTACGGGCTGTGGGCGGGCGCGCTGTGCGTGACCGGGCTGGCGATGTTCCATTTCTGGCCGACCGCCGTGCCTCAGGTGGCGCTCGACGTGGCCGGCGTGCCGGGTTTCCAGATGCTGCAGGGCATCGACGCGACCGGCAACGCCTGCCCGTCGATGCACGTGGCGATCGCGATGTTCACGGTCGTCTGGATCGAACACCTGCTGCGCAGCGCGCGCGCCCCGCGCTGGCTCCGCGCGCTCAACCTCGGCTGGTTCCTCGCGATCGCGTGGTCGACGCTGGCGATACGCCAGCACGTGGTGCTCGACGTGCTCGCCGGCGCGCTGCTCGGCCTCGTGTTCGCGCTGCCGTCGCTGCGTTGGCGCCCGGGCGCGGCCCGTGATCCGAAGGCCGTCATCGAACGCACGTCGATGGACACCGCCCAATGAGCCGTCGATGGCCCGGCGTATGCTTGTCCGAAGGCGCGCTGCGGCGTGCCCTTCCCCCGAACCGCCGAGAGAAATTCCGATGACCACCCCCATCCAAGCCACCCTGATTCCCGGCGACGGCATCGGCCCCGAGATCGTCGACGCGACCCTGGCCGCGCTCGATGCGCTCAAGGCCCCGTTCGTCTGGGACCGCCAGATCGCCGGCCTCGGCGGCGTGCAGGCCAGCGGCGACCCGCTGCCGAAGGCCACGCTCGACAGCATCCGCCGCACCCGCCTGGCGCTCAAGGGCCCGCTCGAAACCCCGTCGGGCGGCGGCTACCGCTCATCGAACGTGCGGCTGCGCGAGGAGTTCAAGCTCTACGCGAACGTGCGGCCGGCGCTCACGGTGATTCCGGGCGGGCGCTTCGACAAGATCGATCTGGTGGTGGTGCGCGAAAACCTCGAAGGCCTCTACATCGGTCACGAGCACTACGTTCAGATCGACGACGACCCGCACGCCGTCGCGATGGCCACCGGCATCAACACCCGCGCCGGCAGCCGCCGCTTGCTCGAGTACGCGTTCGAGACCGCGATCGCGACCGGCCGCAAAAAAGTCACGATCGTGCACAAGGCCAACATCATGAAGGCGCTGACCGGCATCTTTCTCGAGACCGGCCTCGACCTCTACGAACGCAAGTACAAGGGCCAGTTCGAGCTCGACACCGTGATCATCGACGCCTGCGCGATGAAACTGGTGCTGAACCCGTGGCAGTTCGACATGCTGGTCACGACCAACCTGTTCGGCGACATCCTCTCCGACCTCGTCGCCGGCCTGGTCGGCGGCCTAGGCATGGCGCCGGGCGCGAACATCGGCGCCGATGCCGCGATCTTCGAGGCCGTGCACGGTTCGGCGCCCGACATCGCCGGCAAAGGCATCGCGAACCCGACCGCGCTGCTGCTCGCCGCCGCGCTGATGCTCGACCACGTCGAGCTGCCCGCGCTCGCCACTCGGCTGCGCAAAGCGATCGACGCGACGCTCAACGTCGACAACGTGCGCACTGGCGACCTCGGCGGCACGGCCAGCACCGCGGCGTTCACGAAGGCACTGGTGAGCCGGATCGGCGGCTGATTTCTTTCTAGACCAGCACGACAGCCCCGAGCTGCCGCGCGAGTGCCATCA